>NZ_JAPTFX010000272.1:0-1624 GCF_030985895.1 Stenotrophomonas sp. Sm6012
GCACCCCCATGAATGTTGATGCGCCCGCATGGTTGCCGGTCAGCGGCCGGCACTACCGGGCGCATCGTCGATGGAAACCAGCGTGTCGCCAGCTCCACATGCAGCCCCGCTAGAATGCCTGCATGACCGAATTCATCCCGCCCGGCACCCGCTTCCACGCCCTGCCCTCGCCGTTCCCGTTCAAGCGCGGTGGCGCACTGCATGGCGCACGCGTGGCCTACGAAACCTGGGGAACGCTGGCCGCCGATGCCAGCAACGCGATCCTGATCGTGACCGGCCTGTCACCGGACGCGCATGCGGCGGCCAACGACGCCAACCCGGCACCAGGCTGGTGGGAGGCGATGGTCGGGCCCGCCAAGCCGATCGATACCGATCGCTGGTTCGTGGTGTGCGTGAACTCGCTGGGCAGCTGCAAGGGCTCGACCGGTCCGGCCTCGCTCAACCCCGCTACCGGTGAACCCTACCGCCTCGATTTCCCCGAGCTGTCGATCGAAGACGGCGCGCGCGCTGCCATCGAGGTGGTGCGCGCGCTGGGCATCGCGCAGCTGGCCTGCGTGGTCGGCAACTCGATGGGCGGCATGACCGCGTTGGCGGTGCTGATGCTGCACCCGGGCATCGCGCGCAGCCATGTCAACATCTCCGGCAGCGCGCAGGCATTGCCGTTCTCGATCGCGATCCGCTCGCTGCAGCGCGAGGCGATCCGCCTTGACCCGCGCTGGAACGGCGGCCACTACGACGATGCCGAGTATCCCGAGTCGGGCATGCGCATGGCGCGCAAGCTGGGCGTCATCACCTATCGCTCGGCACTGGAATGGGATGGTCGCTTCGGCCGCGTGCGGCTGGATTCGGACCAGGCCGACGATGATCCGTTCGGCCTTGAATTCCAGGTGGAAAGTTACCTGGAAGGCCACGCGCGGCGCTTCGTGCGCTTCTTCGATCCGAACTGCTACCTCTACCTGAGCCGCTCGATGGACTGGTTCGATCTGGCCGAGTACGCCGATGGCGATGTGCTGGCCGGCCTGGCGAAGATCCGGGTGGAAAAGGCGCTGGCGATCGGCGCCAACACCGACATCCTGTTCCCGGTGCAGCAGCAGCAACAGGTCGCCGACGGCCTGCGTGCCGGCGGTGCCGATGCGCGCTTCGTCGGCCTGGAGTCGCCACAGGGCCACGATGCGTTCCTTGTTGATTTCGAGCGTTTCGGCCCGGCCGTGCGCGGCTTCCTCGACGCGCTGTAAGTGGCGTGGCGGCGCAATCTCGGGCTCGCCGCCTTCGGTGCGCTGATCGCGCTGATGGTCAGCGGCGTGCTGCCGCTGTGGCTGGGCGGCTGGTGCCTGCTGGCCAGCGTGGTGTCGTTCGGGCTGTATGGCCACGACAAGCGTGCGGCGCAGCGAAAGCAATCGCGCATTCCCGAGCGCACCCTGCAGCTGCTGGCCTTCGCCGGGGGCTGGCCAGGCGCGCTGCTGGGCCAGGCCGTGTTCCGTCACAAGCACCGCAAGGCCGCGTTCCAGTGGGTGTTCTGGCTGTGTGTGCTGGCCAACGTGGCCTCGATTGCGGTGATGCTGCGCGAGTTCTCGCGGTAACGCTCGCAATCGGTAGTGCCGGCCGCTGGCCGGCAATCATGGGG
>NZ_JAPTFX010000273.1:0-1615 GCF_030985895.1 Stenotrophomonas sp. Sm6012
CGCCGGGCATGGCCCGGCGCCAGCGTCATTCGTTCGGCGGCGTGGTCGCCTTGGCCTCGCTGCCGAAACCACCGTCAGCTTCCGCGGCCAGGTACGCGAATACCGTGTACGCGGCCACGTTCTGCGCCAACGCCTTCGGGTCGATCTTGTCCAGCGTGTCGTCGGCGGTGTGGTGCAGGTGGAAGTAGTCCGAGCCATCCTGCGCCAGCCACGCCCACGCACCGCCCTTGGCCGCCAGCGGGCCGACATCCGGGCCCGGGCCGCCCTTGTCGGCCTGGTACTCGATGCCCAGCGGCTTCATCACTTCGGCGATCTGCCGGGTCGCTTCGCGCGAGCCTTCCGGGTTCGGCGAACCGGTATTGAAGGCATAGATGCGGCCGGCACCGAAGTCGCTCTCGGCGGCCAGCTGATGCAGGGCCACGTCCTTGGCGTGTGCTTCGGCGTAGGCCTTGCCGCCGTACAGGCCCTGTTCCTCGTTGGCGAAGGCGATCACGCGAATGGTGCGCTTCGGCGCCTGCTTGAGCTGGCCGATCAGGTGCCCGGCCGCCATGGTGATGCCCACGCCTGCGCCGTCATCGACCGCGCCGGTGCCCAGGTCCCAGGAATCCAGATGGCCACCGATCACCACCACTTCCTTCGGCAGGCTGCGGCCGGTGATCTCGCCGATCACGTTGTACGAGGTGGCCGTGCCATCCCAGCCGCAATCCAGCGCCACCTTCACCGTGGTGCTGCCACGGGCCAGCAGGCGCGCCAGCTGATCGGCGTCGGGCACCGACAGTGCTGCCGACGGCACCGGCGTCAGGCCTTCATCGAAGCGGGTGATGCCGGTATGCGGCACGCGATGCGAGTCGGTACCCGCCGAGCGCATCAGGAAGCCGACCGCACCCTTGCGGATCGCCTCCGACGGGCCCTTGCTGCGGATCGCGCCGCCACGGCCGTAGTCGCGGCCATCGCGGAACGGCAGCATCTGGTAATCGACGAAAGCGATCTTGCCCTTCAGCGAGCCGGCCGGCGCCGCCTGCAATGCGGCCAGATCGGCAAAGCGCACCACCTCGGCTTCAACGGTGCCGCCCGGGCTGCCGCCCAGCGCGGTGATCTGCAGCGGCTGCGGATTCCTGCCGGTCACGGCGGCATGTTCGCTGCGGCGTTCCCACTTCGGGAACGTCACCGGTTCCTTCCATACCTTGTCGAAGCCGAGTGCCTTGAACTTGGCTTCGGCCCAGGCCACGGCGCGGGCATCGGCTTCGCTGCCGGCGATGCGCGGACCGATCTCGGTGGTGAGCGATTCGACCACCTTCCAGCCGGTGTCGTCAGCCAGTGCCTGGTCGCGCAGCTGTGCGGCGGTGGCCAGCGAGGCCGGGGGCAGGGTGGTGGTGCGCGGCGCCGCGAAGGCCGGGGCGGCCAGCAGGGCGAGGGAGGATGCGATGGCAAGCACACGGCGACGCATGGACAACTCCGGGAAGGGACCTAAGCCTTGGAGCTTAACAGTCGTTCAGGCGTGCGCATGGGCGGGAGGTCATGGCTGGCGCGAACGCTGTTTTCCGCCACGTACGGCAAAGCGAAAGCCCCGCCGGGGCGGGGCTTTCGTGCGGTCGCGGTAGTGCCGGCCGCTGGC
>NZ_JAPTFX010000274.1:0-1552 GCF_030985895.1 Stenotrophomonas sp. Sm6012
CACCGAAGCCGCCTCCGCCGCCCCAGCTGCCACCGCCCCAGCCGCCGCCGCCGGCAAAACGGCCCGGGTGCCCAGAGAGCATGGCGACAATCAGGCCGACGATGCCGGCCAGGCCACTGGCCAGCAGCGTGGAGGTGAACAGGAACGCCGCCAGTGCCGCTCCCCCGCCGCCGAGCAGCCCACGCAACGGGCGCGGCACGCGCGAGAACACCCCGCGCAGGATGCTGCCGGCAAACACGCCGATGAACAGGGCCAGGAACCAGGTGTCGCCGCCGCCGTCGGGCTCGCCGCCCCGCTGGCCACTGACGGGCGCCGGCAGGTCTTCGCCATCGATCAGCTTGACCAGCACGCCGGTGGCGTCAGTGATGCCGCCAGCATAGTCACCACTGCGGAAGCGCGGCACCAGGTATTCCTGGATGACCCGGTTGGCGATGGCATCGGGAATCGCGCCCTCCAGGCCGTAACCGGGCTCGATGCGTACCCGTCGGTCATCCTTGGCCACCACCAGCAGCACGCCGTCATCCACGCCCTTGCGGCCGATCTGCCACTGGTCGAAGACGCGCGTGGTGTACTGCGCGATGTCTTCCGGCTGGGTAGTGGGCACCACCAGCACCTGCAGCTGGCTGCCCTTGCGCTGCTGCAGGTCAGTCGCCTGCTGCACCAGCGCCTGCTGCTGCGTGGCATCCAGCGTGCCGGTGGTATCGACCACCGGCGAATCCAGCGCCGGAATCGGCGCCAGCTGCTGCGCCTGCGACGCCAGCGGCAGCCACAGCAGCAGGGCCAGCAGCGCAGTGGCCGGGCGCATCGGTCAGTGGCCCGGCTGCGGTGCCGGCTGCTGCTGCGGCGCGTTGCCGAAATCGACTGCCGGCGCGTTGGAGATCTGCGCTTCGTTGTCCACGGTGAAGTTCGGCTTGGTCTTGTAGCCGAAGATCTTGGCGGTGATCACCTGCGGGAACGAGCGGATGTAGGTGTTGTAGTCCTGCACCTGCTGGATGTAGCGGCCGCGGGCCACGGTGACCCGGTTCTCGGTGCCTTCCAGCTGCGCCTGCAGGTCGCGGAAGTTCTGGTCGGACTTCAGCTGCGGATAGTTTTCGGTGACCACCAGCAGCCGCGACAGCGCACTGCCGAGTTCGCCCTGGGCCTGCTGGAACTGCTTTAGCGAGGCTTCGTCATCGGCGTTGACGTTGATCTGGCCGACCCGCGAACGGGCGTTGGTGACTTCGGTCAGCACGCGTTCTTCCTGGCTGGCGAAGCCCTTCACGGTCTGCACCAGGTTGGGCACCAGGTCGGCGCGGCGCTTGTACTGGTTGATGACCTCCGACCAGCTGGCCTTGACCGCTTCATCCTTCTGCTGGATGGCGTTGTAGCCGCAGCCGGAGAGCAGGGAGGCCAGCAGCATCAGGGGCAGGATACGAGTGAACAGGCGCATGGCGGAGGTTCCGGGTGGACGTGGCGCCGAGCATGCCATGGTTCGGGTGAAGGTCGGCCATCGGGCGCCGCCCCCTCCGCGGTGGTTGTGCTCATGGATCGCCTGAGTAGTCCGGGCGGGTGG
>NZ_JAPTFX010000275.1:0-1546 GCF_030985895.1 Stenotrophomonas sp. Sm6012
CCATCAGGCCCGGGGGCGGGTGAGGGCGGGCTCACACTTCGTCTGCCTGGTAGCCGATCTCGGCCTCATCCTCGGCAAAACGACGCGTTCGGCGGTAGTCCTGCAGGGTGATGACGTTGTCCTCCACCTGGATGCGCGCCTGTTCCTTGGAGCCATCGATGGCGAACAGCACGCTGGCACCGTCCTGGCCGAGCTGGCCGCGCGAGACCGGATGGTTGTCGAGGAACGCCTGTGCGCTGCGCAGTTGCCGACGCGCGGCCTCGCGCCATCGTTCGCCATCCAGCTGCAGCCCATCGCCATCGCCCAGGAACATCGCGACCTGCTGCGCGGCCAGCGAAATGCGGGCGTAGCCGATGTGGCGGTTTGCCGCCAGTGTTTCGGCAATGGCGGCGCGCACCTGCTCGGGGGATGGAAGATGCGAAAGCTGGGGCCCGTCCAGGTAGCCGAACAGCATCGGCAGCAGGGTCTGCAATGCGTGCGTGGCGCGTTCCAGGCGCAGGTCGCTGTTGCCTCCCGGCCGATAAGCACGCAGGTAGAAGCGGAAATAGTCGGCGAATTCGATCGGCCTGCGTGCGTGCTGCAAGGCGAAACGGGCCGCTTCGGCCTGGGCCTCGCTGGGCGGGTTAAGGCCGCCCTGCTCCTGGGCCAGCTGGTACAGCGCCAGCGATTCACGGAAGTCGAGCTGCTGCAGCAGCGGCGCGTCGCCGGCGCCAACGGCCGCGAGGAAGGGCCGGTATGCGCCCAGTTCCTTGTTGCTCAGCAGGCCGTGCCGGACCAGCACGCTCTGCACTTCATTCGACAGCAGGTTGCTGGGCGGGCTCGATTCCAGCTGGCGCAAGGCTTCAAGTTCGTCGGTGTGAAGGCTGAGCAGCTTGACCGGGCTCACCTGCAGGCCGGCATTGGGAAGCCAGGCCATGCGTGAACCATGCAGGCCCTGCTGCACGCCTTCGAGCATCGCGCCTTCGTCTGCAAAGGCGTATCGATGCTCGTGTGAATCGATGGCCCACTGCAGCCAATAGTGGCCGCCATCGACGAACGGCAGCACGCGCTTGGTTCGCGAACTGAGCTGGCCGGGATGGGGAACGGGGCGACCGTCGATGAAAACGCTCATGCGTGGCTCTCCTGGCGGCCTCACTGGGCCGGAAAATCCTTGAGGACGGTCGCAGCGGCGCTGCCGACGCGGGTGAAGTCGTCGGTGGCCCCCTGCATCATGGTCTGCGCCTGCGTGAGCACCCTCGCATATTTTTCGTCTCCCGTCGCCAGGTACTGGGCCATGGCCACGCCGGCGGCGGTGGTTGCGATGGTGGAAACGTTGCGCAGCGCGTCGGCGGCGTCCTGCACGGCAATCGCCGCGGACTGGGCCACCGACTGGTAGGCCTTGCCGGCGCCACTGGTCTTCACCACGGTCGTGGCCATGGTGGCCGTCTGCACCTGGTTGATCACATCGATGACCTGGGCGTTGACATTGCTCGGGTCCATACGGGCTCCTTGATGGGCGGGGGCGGCCGGAATACAGCCGCGGCACGGTCACGGCGTGGCGTCGGTG
>NZ_JAPTFX010000276.1:0-1506 GCF_030985895.1 Stenotrophomonas sp. Sm6012
CCGCCCCCCCCCCCCCAACACCCCGCGCTGGGCGCCAGCTGCCGCGTCCACCCGAACCGCCGCGCGGCCCAGATCTCCAGCGCTACCAGCAGTGCGATGACCAGCAGCGGCAGCAGCAGCCCGAAATACACGCCGGGCATCATGCCGTTGATCTGCGCCTTCACCAGCCGCAGCACGCCACGGGTGTGCAGCAGCTCATCGACGTGCATGGTCAGCGCCTCGCGCACCACCTTGGGCTCCAGGCCGAGCGTGCCAGCCTTGTCCACCAGCGTGTCTTCCACCATGCCGCGCAGCAGGCCTTCGCGCACCTTGCCGATCACCCAGCCGGCGCCGCGCGCCAACGGGCCGTTGCCGAGGCGATCGAGGCCGGGCAGCGGATGCTCGCTCAGATAGGCCGAGGCCACGATATCGGCGACATCGCCCACCGTGCCCTGGCTGCGCAGCGCCTCGCGCATGCGCGGGTCGTCCAGCGAATCGGTGAAGCCTTCGCTCCAGCCTTCCACCAGGGTCTGCAGGTGTGGCTGGAAATGATCGAGCTGCTTGAACAGCGCGCGGTGCGCACCGGCAGTGAAGCCCAGCTGCAGGCCGAAGAAGGCGGTGGCCAGCGGCAGCAGCACCACATAGCTGGCCAGCAGCCAGTGATGCCAGCGCTTGCGCCGCTGCAGCCAACCGCGGCGGTGCAGCCAGCGCCAGCCGAGCACGCCCAGCGCCAGGCCCAGGAGTGTGCCGAGCACACTGCCGCCCAGAAGATCGAGCACGCTCAGGCCTGTCCAGAATTCGTTCAACCAGTACTGCGCGTCCTGCATGGGTCTTCCTTCCGTGGGTGAAACAACAGCCTATTGTAGAGCCGAGCCCACGCTGGGCGGCTGCGCCTTCGGTAGGTGCGGACCAACGGTCCGCACGCTTCCCTGCAATTGCCGGCCAGCGGCCGGCATGACCGAGCTGACAATGCGACAATCGCGCTCCTTTCCTGCAGCAACGAGGCCCACATGGCCAAACTGACCCTGGCCAGCGTGGATGCGCTGCGTACCCGCTTCGCCGATGACGCTGCGTGCGATGCCGCGCTGGCCGCCTTCGCCGACACCGCCGCCGTGCGCGTGCCGCTGCGCGACCTGGTGGAAGCACAGCACCGCTACCTGCAGGCTGAATTCGAAGTGGCACAGGTGGCCGATGTGCTGCGCCGCGACCAGAAGTACGCACCGGTCGGCCGGCCGTCGATCAACATCGTGCAGCTGCGCAAGCAGCAGGCCGCGACCAAGCAGGCCGCGTTGATCGCACGCCAGGTGGTGGCGCAGGCCGCGCAGACCTTCGTGCGCGTGAGCGGGTTGGCGGTGAAGGCCAAGCAGAGCCCGAGCGAGGCGTGTGCGGCGTGGTTGGGCGCGCTGCGCTGAGCGCGCGTGCCCGGTAGTGGCCAACCTTGGTTGGCGTGCACAGAGCCCGCGTGCCAACCAAGGTTGGCACCTACCAGGGCGTGTCCACCCCAATAAAGAAGGCCCGCTTTTCAGC
>NZ_JAPTFX010000277.1:0-1493 GCF_030985895.1 Stenotrophomonas sp. Sm6012
GCCGCCCCCCAACCCCATGCCCCCCGCCGGCACTACCGCACGAGGAACTTCAACAACCCCGCAATCTTCGAGTACGGCGGCCGCAACCGATCGCTGGCGGCCCAGCGCGACTGCCACAGCACCGGCAGCCGCTTGCTCATCGCATCGAACCCGGCACGGCCGTGGTACGCGCCCATGCCGCTGGCGCCCACCCCACCGAACGGCAGGCCGTCGGCGGCGAAGTGCAGCAGGGTGTCATTGACCGTCACCCCACCGGCCACCACCTGGCCAAGGATGCGCTCTACCGTGGCCTTGTCATGGCTGAAGGGGTACAGCGCCAATGGCCGGTCGCGGGACAGCACGTCGGCCAGCGCGGCGTCCAGGTCCGGGTAGGCGCGCACGGGCAGGATCGGACCGAAGATCTCCTCGCGCATCAGCTCCAGGTCGTCCGGCGGGTCCAGCACCACGGTCGGCACCAGCAGGCGCTCACGGTCGGCACGTGCCTCATCCACCTGCGCCAGCGGAATGACCGGCACCCCGCGTTCGCGCGCCTGCGCCAGATAGCCCTGCAGGCGCCGGTACTGGCCCTCGTTGATGATGCGGGTGTAATCCTCGGCAACGCTGAAATCGCCATAGCGCTCGCGTACCTGCTGCTGCAATGCCTCCACGAACTCGCGCTGGCGTGCGGTGTCGATCAGCACGTAATCCGGCGCAATGCAGGTCTGCCCAGCGTTGAACCATTTGCCGGTGGCCAGCCGCGCGGCGGCGGTGTCCAGCGGAAAATCACGACAGACAATCGCCGGGGATTTGCCGCCCAGCTCCAGCGTGACCGGCACCAGATGCTCAGCCGCGGCAGCCATCACCTTGCGGCCCACCGCCGTCGAACCGGTGAACAGCAGATGGTCCAGCGGCAGCGAGGACACCGCCGCGGCCACGTCCGCCCCGCCCTGCACCACCCCCACGCGATCGTGCGGGAACACGCTGGCCAGCAGATCGGCCAGGAACGCGCTGGTGCGCGGGGTATGCTCGGAGGGTTTCAGCAGCACATGGTTGCCCGCGGCGATGGCGGTGGCCAAGGGCACCAGGGCCAGCGTGACCGGGTAGTTCCAGGGCGAGATCACCCCGACCACGCCCAGCGGCGTCGGCCGCAGCTGCGCGCGCGCCGGCCACAGTTTCCAGCCGGCGCCGACCCGCTGCGGCTTCGACCAGCGTCGCAGGTGGCGGCGCAGATGGTCGATGGCGGACAGCACGCTCATGCCATCGGCCAGTTTCGATTCGACATGGGCGCGATGTCCGAAATCCTCGGCGATGGCCTGGGCCATTTCGTCCATGCGTTTTTTCAGCGCCTCGCGCAGGCGGCGCAGGTCGGCTTCACGCTGGTCGAGCGAGGGGCGCTGCGCCCGCCAGGCGCTGCGCAGGGTGTGCAGGATGGCGGGGAGCTCGGTCGGCGTGGTGGTGGTCATGGGCCGACTATACGGGGTGCTGCGCAACGCAATGGGAGTGGGGGGGGGGGG
>NZ_JAPTFX010000278.1:0-1425 GCF_030985895.1 Stenotrophomonas sp. Sm6012
GCGTGTCACCGGTAGAGTTTGAAAGGCGCTACGCGCAGAGCGGCAACTGAGTGTCTACAGAACTCTGGCCGGTCCATCTACTACGATTCTGACGAGAGCGCCCCATCGTTGGAAGATCAACTCATTAAAGCCAACTCATTGGACGAGCTGAACACCGTGCTGGTCAAGTCATTCGCCGACGAGGTGGCGTTGCTCAAGTACATGAAAGGTCACAAGACCGATACGGCCCTAGCCATTTTCAACAGCCCTCATTCAATCAGGTTCCCGGACTATGTCCAGCGTGCTATCGCCTAACCGGGTACTGCTATCGGCAGCCGGCTCTGGCAAGACCACCTTGCTGGTCCGCCAGGCCTTGGAGCGACCACAGCGCCGCATCGCTATGCTCACCTATACCTTGGAGAATCTCGAAGAAATTCGGCGCTCATTCGAGGCCCATGCCGGCGCGGTTCCCGCGAATGTTACGTTGTATAGCTGGTACGGATTTCTGCTACGCGAGTGTATTCGACCTTATCAGGCAGCACTGTGCCGCGAGCCACGGGTTGAATCGATTCAGTTCGTTGAAGGACGGACTAACAACCGGGCACCCCGCTCGCAGACTTCCCGCCACTATCTGGCAGGCGACAGGATGTACTCGGATCGGGCCTCCGATTTCGCCGTTCGTTGCGATGAGCTAACTCATGGTCAGGTCATCTCGCGCTTGGCGGACATGTACGACGAAGTGTACGTCGATGAAGTGCAGGACTTGGCTGGCTACGACCTAGATCTGATCGAGCGCCTGTTGAGGAGCCCGATCGGCATTACCCTGGTGGGCGACACTCGCCAAGCGACCTACGCCACCAACTACGCGCCTCGGTATAGCCAGTTCCGCGGACCGAACTTGGCGACCTTATTCCAGCTTTGGGAGTCGCACGGCTTGTGCCAGATCGATCACCGCCTCACAAGTTTGCGGTGCGTGCAGGCGCTATGTGATCTGGCCGACGCGCTCTATCCACAGATGCCTCGGACTCGATCAGGGAATGATCAGGTGACGGGTCACGATGGCATCTACCTTGTCGCGCCCCATCATGTGACCGCATACATGCAGGAATTTGCCCCGACCGTGCTGCGGCATGACCGACGGCAGGCGTGCGACGGCCTACCAGCGATGAACTTCGGTCAGTCCAAGGGACGCACCTACGGCCGGGTCCTCATCTTCCCTAATGGGCCTTTGACGCAGTACCTGCGCACTGCAGATGCGTCACGCATTACGGCGCCACCTAAGTATTACGTGGCCTTTACCCGGGCGAGGCAGAGTGTGGCGTTTGTGTATAACGGCACGTGCGCGCTTCTGGGCCACCAGCTCTATACGCCTTGGACCGGCCAGCCTTTCGTAGACATCCGGTTGCCATAATTGATGGCAATGACCGAGGTGTTTATGGGCAACAG
>NZ_JAPTFX010000279.1:0-1412 GCF_030985895.1 Stenotrophomonas sp. Sm6012
CGCGTGACGTGGCGATGTGCTGCGAACAGCAGCACAGCGCCCCGCCGCGATGGGCGGGGCGCTGCGGCGGTCACGCCGCCTGGGGCTTGCTGCGCGACCAGATCAGGTCGTGCGTACCGTCCTCGCCTTCGATCAGGCGGGCATAGACCGGAGCCGGGAACGAAGGATCGTCGAGGGTCACGGACTTGTATTCCCGCCCGGCCTCGCTGGTCTTGTTCCACGCCGCGCCGATGTCGTGGCCGGCGGCCTGGAGGCGGAAGTCGGGGGCGTTCTCGCTGCTGCCCTTGTCGTTGGGAACCAGCTTGACCTTGACGTTGAGCGTCAGGGTGCGCAGCGTGCCGGTGAAGCCGTCTTTGTCTGCGGTGAAGGTGCCGATGTTGGCCATGATGATTTCTCCTTTCGGTTGAACAAGGTTCGCGCCCATCGCGTCCTTGTTGTGATCCGGCCGGCGGGGGACGGGCTGGCTGCACCGCTTGCGGTCGAAACGCAGTGGAGAGCCGGGAGGCGAAAAGAATTTGCTGCGCGAGGAAGCCGCGCAGCGGCGGGGAAATTGTTTTCGCCGGACGGTTGCAGCCATGAAGCCCGAGGCGCAGCCGCGCCCCCGCCAGGATTCACAACGAGACAAGGACGCCTTGGGCCGAACCGCTCCGAAAGGAGATGGGGCCGACTCGGCATCCCCGCCCGAAGGCTTCTCCGGCTCGCCCGCTGACGCGGGCCAGGTCAACCCCGCAACGACAGGCGAGAACGCCCCCGCCATACCTTGCGGCGCCGGTCTTGAGGCGTGGCGTGGAAGCTCCATAGCGATACCGGGCGGGTTGTCCGTGAACCGTCCTTCGTGACGTGATGGGCAGGAACCGCCAGCGTTGAGGACGGCACGCACCTGCACAACCTGCCGCAGCAAGCGCCAGCGTGTTCGCCAGCGTCCCGTCCATCGCGGCGGGACGTTGGGCGGGCCGATCCGGCGCAGCCGGTTCGGCAGCATCGAGGGGCGCCAAGCATCGCGCGGCGGGGATAGCTCGCAGGGCTTTCCCCTGGAGGCAAGCGAAGCGCGCAGCGCCGCAGGCGCGAAGGCGTGAGGGATTGAAGCCGAATGGCCGTGACGGCAAAGACGGCACGGGGCGTAGCCCGAAAGCCCGGCGGCGCTATGCGCCGACACGCCCAGGCCGTTCCAGATTTCTAAGCAGGAAACGCGGACATGCCTCTGATGAAATGGGCGCGGCCCTACGCTGCGAGGTATGCACGCGGCAAGCCGAAAACCGCTGGTGATTCCCGCGCACGGCGGGCGCTACGGCTTGCAGACCCATACGGGCCTGCCATTACCGGGCGGGAAGCCCGGTCACGTCAACGCCGCCGTCTGAGCTGCCGCGAGGGCGGCGGCGTGCCGATTCGGCTGGTGGCCTTGAACACCGGGG
>NZ_JAPTFX010000027.1:0-39841 GCF_030985895.1 Stenotrophomonas sp. Sm6012
ATCCTGTTGATACGGCCACTGCCGGCCAGCGGCCGGCACTACCGCAGGGCGTTTCACACGCCCTGTTTTGCTGCGTGATCCTGCGCCTGGCGCATCACCCGCAGCAGGTTGCCGCCCCAGATGCCGGCAATCTGCTGCTCGGTGTAGCCCTTGCGCAGCAGCCACGCAGTGATCTTCGGCAGCTGGCTGACATCGGGCAGGTCGCTCAGGCCACCGCCGCCATCCCAGTCCAGGCCGATGCCCACATGCTCGGGGCCGACCACCTTGAGGATGTGCTCGAAGTGGGCGAAGAAATCGTCCAGGCTGGCATGGCGCACCGGGTGCTCGTGGTCCAGTTCCTGCTCGGCCTTCAGCAGGGCAACACCCTGCTCGATGCCCATCCCTTCCCAGCCACCCAGCTGCTTGCTCAGCGCTTCTTCGGCCTGCTTGCGCTCCGGTGTCTTGGCGGTGTCGATCAGATAGCCACCGTAGGCATTCACCTGGATCACGCCGCCCGCCTTGGCCAGCTTGCGCAGGCGTGCATCGTCCAGATTGCGCGGGTGGTCGTAGACCGCCTTGGCCGAGCTGTGCGAGAGCACGAACGGCACCGGCATCATCGCCAGCAGGTCGTCGAACACTGCGTCGGAGGCATGCGACTGGTCGATCACGATGCCCAGCTTCACCGCCTGCCGCACCAGATCCTTGCCGGCCGGGCTCAGGCCTTTCCACTCCGCACCCTTGGGATCGGTGGCCGAATCGGCGAACTCGTTGTTGGCGAAGTGCACGGTGCTGAGCAGGCGCAGGCCGGCGCGATGGTAGAACGAAAGCAGGCTGGGATCGGCCACCAGCGGGCTGGCGTTTTCCATGCTGATGTAGACCACCCGCTTGCCGGCGGCCTTGATCCTTGCCGCATCATCGGCGGTCAGCGCCAGCGCGAAGCGCTCGGGATTGGCCGCCAGCATCTCGCGGATTTCCAGCAACCGCTGCAGGCCATGGTCACGCTCGGCCAGGTGGGCCGCTGCGCTGCGGTCGCCCTGGTCGGTGTAGATCGCCCAGAAGCCGCCATCCAACGCTCCTTCGACCATGCGCGGGTAATCCACCTGCGAAAGCGCATTGCGGTCATGGCGCTGCTCGATGTCGAAGCCGCTGCGACCAAAGTTGGCCGGCGTATCCAGATGGCTGTCTAGAGTGACCAGGCGCTGTTGCAGCGCCTTGGCACGGGCCAGCTCCTGCGTGCTGAACTCAACGGCGTGGGCGGACAGCGGCGCACACAGCGCCAGCGAGACCAGCAAAGACAGACTGCGCAACGTCATGACGCTTCACCTCGATGGGAAGCGTCAGACCATAGCGCCGAGATGACAACAAACGGTAGTGCCGAACGTAGCCGGGATCCTGCGAATCAATCCACCACGCGGCAGAACACGGCCTTCAGGTAACGCGATTCCTGCACGTGGGCCATGAACGGATGGTCCGGACCGGCGCCGGCCACCTTCAGGATCTGGATCGTGCGGCCGGAGAAATACGCCGCGCGGCGCAGCATGTCGAGGAACTGGTCCTCGGCCACCAGGCCGGTGCAGGAGAAGGTGGCGAACAGGCCACCGGGCTTGACCACGCCCAGCGCCAGCTTGTTCATGTCCAGGTACTTCTTCAGCGCGGTGATCACCTGGTCGCGGTCGCGGGTCATCTTCGCCGGGTCCAGGATCACCACGTCGTACTGCTCGCCGCGGTTGGCGGCATCACGCAGCCACGGGAAGATGTCGGACTGGATGAACTTCGGGCGCACGTTGTTCAGGCGCGAATTGCCCTTGGCGATCTGGATCACGTCTTCATCGATGTCGATGCCGACCACCTCAGAAGCGCCGCGCGCGGCCGCGTACACCGCGAAACCACCGGTGTTGCAGCACAGGTCGAGCACGCTCTTGCCTTCCACCTGCTGGCTCAACCACTCGCGGTTCTCGCGCTGGTCGGCGAAGAAACCGGTCTTGTGGGCACCGGCCGGGTCGGCGCGGAACTTGATGCCGTACTCGGTGATCACCGCTGCTTCGGTGGTGGTATTGCCGTGGAAGTCGAAGCTTTCCTGCTTCTGCACGTGCTCGTCGGCGAAGCTGTGGAAGCGGCACCCCGGGAACTGCTCGCGCAGCGCGTCGTAGATCCACTCGCGGTGGCGGAACATGCCGGCGGCGAAGAATTCGACCACCACCAGGTCGCCGTAGCGGTCGACCACCAGGCCGGACAGGCCGTCGCCTTCGCTGTGCACCACGCGCCAGGCATCGGACACCGCATCGAGCTTCAGCACCTCACGGCGCAGCGACACCGCCTGGGCGATCTTGCGCGAGAACCAGCCGGCATCGACCGGCACGTTCGGGTCGGTTTCGAGGATGCGCACGGCAATGCGCGAATGCCCGTTGTAGAACCCCCGGCCAATGAACTCGCCATCGATGCCGACCACGTCGACGATGGAACCGGGCTTGGGCCGGACGGTCGGCTTCTCGACCAGTTTCTGGAAGATCCACGGGTGGCTGGAACGCCACGCATTCTTGAGGCGGACAATCGGAAGGGGGGTATTCATCCGCCCATTGTAGCCGGGGGGCGGCGGGGGCCGGAAATCCAGCACAGGCGCGGCAATTGACGGCGGCCCGGGCAGACGGCAGAATCGGCGCCAGAAGGGGAGTAGCTCCCAGACGTTGTCGCCGTCAATTCGAGCCCGCAGGCTCCGGTGCAACGGCAGTTCCAGCCATTGGAACTGCGAGCGAGACCTTCGCCGTACTGGCGAAGCTCTGTCCCTGGATCCCCTCCCGATCCTCCGTTGCAGATCCTCGCCGTCCGGCCTGGCATTCATCTTTCCAACGGACATTCCCAATGCAGACGATCGGTAACGTGTGGTTGTGGGGCGGCTTCGCAGCGGTGGTGGTCATCGCCCTGCTGGTCGACCTCGTGTTGATGCGCCATGGTGGACCGCACAAGGTCACCTTCAAGGAGGCCCTGTGGTGGTCGATCGGCTGGGTCGCGCTGGCCCTGCTGTTCAACGCCGGCCTCTGGTATTACCTGAATGAGACCGCCGGCCAGGTCGTGGCCAACAAGGTCGGCCTCGAATTCCTGACCGGCTACCTGGTCGAGAAGGCGCTGGCGGTCGACAACATCTTTGTCTTCCTGATGATCATGAGCTACTTCGCGGTGCCGGAGGAACAGCGCCAGAAGGTGCTGATCATCGGCATCCTGGGTGCGATCGTGCTGCGTACGATCATGATCTTCGCCGGCAGCGTACTGATCAGCCAGTTCCATTGGCTGCTCTACGTATTCGGTGCCTTCCTGCTGTTCACCGGCTGGAAGATGTGGTTCGCCGCCGGCCAGGAGCCCGATCTGGAGACCAATCCGGCCCTGCGCTGGATGCGCAAGCACCTGCGCCTGCTGCCGGACTACGCCGGCAACGCGCTGAGCGTGAAGCGCGATGGCGTGCGCTGGTTCACCCCGCTGTTCGCGGTACTGATCCTGATCGCGGTCACCGACGTGATCTTCGCCGTGGACAGCATCCCGGCGATCTTCGCGATCACCACCGACCCGTTCATCGTGCTCACTTCCAACGTGTTCGCGGTGCTGGGCCTGCGCGCGATGTTCTTCCTGCTGGCCGGCATGGCCGACCGCTTCCACCTGCTGCCGTACGGCCTGGCGCTGGTACTGGGCTTCATCGGCATCAAGATGATGATCATCGACCTGTTCAAGATCCCGACCCCGGTGTCGCTGGGCGTGGTTGCAGTGATCATCGCCGCCACCGTGGTGCTGAGCCTGAAGTACCCGCCGAAGGAAGGATCGGGCCACGCCTGAAGCTGAATCGCTGAACGGCACGGCCGGCGGGATTGTCCCGCCGGCCGTCTCCACTCTCCCGCCGCAGCGGCCTTGGTTTCGCGGCAACCACCGCCATTGCTGAGGTATGGACAACAACGCGCCCCTGCCCGCCGGCGACGTACCGGCCCCCCGCAATGACCGCTCGCGCATCCTGCGGGCGTTCAATGTCAGCCTGGCCGCCGTGCTGGTGCTGGTGGCCGTGTTCGCCCTGCAGGGCACGTTCGACTGGCGCCCTTGGGCGGTAGCGCCGCTGGAAGCCAAGGGCCTGCTCGGCCTGGTCGGTGGCCCGATGCTGCATGCCTCGGTCGAGCACATCGCCGCCAACAGCATCGCCATCCTGATCCTCGGCACCCTGGCCGGCAGCGTGTATCCGAAAGCCACCGTGCGCGCGCTGCCCCTGCTGTGGCTGGGTTCGGGCCTGGGTGCCTGGATGCTGGGAAATCCGGGCAGCGTGCACCTGGGCGCCAGTGGCGTGACCCACGGCCTGATGTTCCTGCTCGCCAGCCTCGGCCTGCTGCGTCGCGACCGCGCGGCGATCGCCACCGGCCTGATCGGCATGCTGTTCTACGGTGGCATGCTGATGACCGTCCTGCCGCACGCCGATGGCGTGTCGTGGCAGTCGCACATGGGCGGCGCCTTCGCCGGCATCATCGCCGCGCTGCTGTTCCGCAATGCCGACCCCCTGCCGCCACGCCAGCGTTACAGCTGGGAAGACGAAGAGGACGAGGTCGAGCCGCTGGCCAACGACGAGCTGGAGCCGCCGTCACCGCAGCGCGTGCCGGTGTTGTGGCAGCCGCGCGAAGGCCAGGACTACGTGGTGATTCCGTTCCGGCGGCCGGACGATCCGCGCGGCTGAGGTGTGGTGGATGCCGACCTTGGTCGGCGCTGTTCCCATGCGGCCAACCAAGGTTGGCCACTACCGCACAGCATTCGGCGATCGGACAGGTCAGTTGGCCCCGTTCCCCGCCGCGCCCATCCCATCCACCGCCTGCCGGCCCAGCGCCGGGTCGTCGGTGAAGAAGGCATCGATGCCGGTGGCCAGGTACGCGCGCATCTCGGCGATCGAACCCTCGGCGTTGCGTGCGTTGTCGGCACCCTTGCGCAGGTTGCTGGCCTGGAAGTGGTTCTCCGGGCGGAAGGTGTACGGGATCACCATCAGGCCCACCGCATGCGCATCGCGCACCAGCGGGGTCGGCGTGCCGAGCGCGCCCTTGTCATCCAGCGGAATGATCGAGCGCAACTCCGGGCCGATGCTGTCGGCGTACGCGGCGATGTCCTTCAGGCCGGCCGGGGTCATCATCTGTGCGTAGGTCAGCGTGCCACCGGCCTTGGCGATGTCGGCCGGCTGGGTGTCGCCCTTCCACAGCAGCTGCAGCAGGCGGATGTTGCTGTCGCGCGGGATCTTGCCGCGCAGGTAGCGCAGGTTGGCGGTCTCGAACGACTGGATGGTGACCGGGCCGACGTTGGTATAGGCGTTGCCGCGCAGCGCCGCCAGCAGTTTGTCTTCCATCGGCAGGCCGATCGACTGGAAGTAGGTCGGGTGCTTGATCTCCGGCACCAGGCCGATGCCACGGTTGGCACGACCGGCCTGCTGCACCAGGAAGGCCAGGATCTCGTCGAGGCTGGCGATGCGGAACTGGCCGTCGTAGGCGGTGCTGCGCAGTTCCGGCAGGCGCTCGCGCGCGTACAGGGTCTTCAGCTCGGCCAGGGTGAAGTCTTCGGTGAACCAACCCTCGACCTTCTGCCCGTCGATGACCTTGCGGGTGCGGCGGCTGGCGAACTCCGGATGCGAGGCCACGTCGGTAGTGCCACCGATCTCGTTCTCGTGGCGGGCCACCATCTTCCCGTCCCTGGTCATCACCAGGTCCGGTTCGATGTAGTCGGCGCCATCGGCAATCGCCTGCGCATAGGCGGCCAGGGTGTGCTCGGGCAGCAGCGCGCTTGCGCCGCGATGGCCATAGACCGGCACCTTGTGTGCGGCCGGGGTGGAGGATTCAGCACTCATGGCCACCGATGGTGCCACGGCCAGCGACAACAGCAACGCACAACCCCACGACTTCACTGCGACTTCCCCAAGCGGTATGTGATGGGCGTCAGTATGCGGCGGCAATGTGACAGGCGGGGGACCCCACGCATCCGGTAGTCGCCGACCTGGGTCGGCGCTCTGCCAGCCAGCGTCGATGACCCCGGACGCCCTGTGCCAACCAAGGTTGGCACCCACTAGAGCGTGAGCCCGTTCGGGGATCTGGCACCAGCGTTACTTGCCGATGCAGAAGCTGGAGAAGATCCGTCCCAGCAGATCATCGGCACTCATCTGCCCGGTGATCTCGCCCAGTGCATCGTGCGCCAGCCGCAGTTCCTCGGCGGCCAGTTCCAGGTGTTCGTGGGCCAGCTCACCATCGGCGCGCTGCGCATGTTCCTGCGCGCGCTCGATCGCATCGACGTGGCGGGTGCGCGCGGAGAACTCGCCGTCCACCTGCTCCCCTGCCCCGGCCGAAGCGATGCTGCGCAGGCGCACATGCAGGTCATCGAGCCCGGCACCGGTCGCGGCCGAGACGAACACGCGATCCGGATCGTCCAGCGTCGGCAGCACATCCAGCAGGTCCGACTTGTTGTGGATGTAGACCTTGTGCGGCACCGCCATCACTGCATCACCGAGGGCCGCTTCACCGGCCGCCGGATCGCGTGCATCCAGCACGATCAGCGCCAGGTCGGTGCGCTCGATTTCCACATGTGCGCGACGCATGCCTTCGCGCTCGATGGCATCGCCGCCGTCGCGCAGGCCGGCGGTGTCGACCAGGGTCAGTTCCAGGCCATCCAGGCGGATCGTCTCGCGCAGCGTGTCGCGGGTGGTGCCGGCAATGTCGGTGACGATCGCACGCTCGCTGCCAGCCAACGCATTGAGCAATGAACTCTTGCCGGCATTCGGTGGCCCGATCAGCACCGCGTGCAGGCCGTCGCGCAGGCGGCGACCACGTTCGGCATCGCGGCGCAGCAGGGCCAGATCGCTGCGCGCCTGTTCCAGCCCGCGCCGTACCTGCGCGCCACCGAGGGTGTCCAGCGGTTCGTCGGCGAAGTCGATGGCCGCTTCCACGTGGATGCGCAGCAGCACCAGCTGTTCGACCACCGCCTCGATGCGGCGCGAGAACACACCATCCAGCGAACGGCGCGCAGCACGCGCGGCACGGTTGTCGCCGGCGGCGATCAGGTCGGCGATGGCCTCGGCCTGGGCCAGGTCCAGCTTGCCGTTGAGAAACGCCCGTTCGCTGAACTCACCCGGCCGCGCCTGGCGCGCACCCAGCGCGATGCAGCGCGCGACCAGCTGCTGCAACAGCACGGGGCTGCCGTGCCCCTGCAGTTCCACCACTTCTTCGCCGGTGAAGCTGTTGGGCGCGGGGAACCAAAGCACGATGCCATCGTCGATCACCTCATCGTCGGCGTCGCGCAGGCGCGCGTAATGCGCATGGCGCGGGCGCAATGCAGGCGCACCCAGTGCGTTGGCGATGGCCGCCGCGCGCGGGCCGGACAGGCGCAGCAGGCCAACCCCCCCGGCGCCGGGGGCGCTGGCGATGGCCACGATGGTGTCGGTGTGGATCGTGGTATCCATGGCTCAGAGCTTCTCCAGCTGCGCGCGTGCCTGCGCCGCACCACTGCCCTGCGGCTGCAGCGCCAGGTAGGTGGTGTAGGCCTGCCTGGCCTTGGGCTTGTCGCCGGCGTTGAAGTAGGCATCGCCCAGGTTGATATAGGCCACCGCGCGCGAGGGATCAATCTTCAGCGTGTTCTCCAGCCAGCGCGCCGCTTCGGCGTAGCGCTGCTGGCGGTAGTAGACGAAGCCGAGGTTGTTCGCGGCCTGGGCGAAATCGGGGCGCAGCTTCAGCGCTTCGGCGAACTGCGCGGCCGCCTCGTCGTACTGCTTCTCGCGGTACAGCTGCAGGCCGCGGTCGTTGGCCTGCTGCGCGCGCTGGCGGTCGGACGCCGGGCCAGCGGTGGGCACCACCAGCCTGGCCTTGCCACCCTGCAGGTCGGCCACGGTCACCGGCGCCTGGCTGCCCTTGGCCTCGCTGGCGGCATCGACCTTGTTGTTAAGCGCGATCGCATCGGCGGTCAGCTGGCGCGTATCGGCGGTGAGGAACTCCTGGCTGTCGGGCACCTGGAACACGAACTCGCCGCCCTGCGAACCGGGCAGGCTGCCGAAGGCCGGGGTCTGGTGCGAAACCGCCGACACTGCCGGCGCCACGTACGCGGCCAGCTCGGTACCGGTGATCAGGCCATCGCCGTTGAGGTCACCCTTGCCGGCCAGCGCCTGCAGCAGCACCCAGGTGAACACCGAATGGCCGTTCGGGCCGGCATCGGCCACCTGCTGGTCGGCACCGCCGGCGGTCAGCATCTGCCGCGCGCTGCGGCGTGCGTTCTCGCGCAGGAATGACGACGACGAGGGGCCACCCCGGGTCAGGCCCAGGCCGCTGTAGCAGGCATCCATCACGAACATCACGTGCTTGGCCTGCATGCTCTCGGCGATGTTCTGGATGTCGGTCATCGCGATCGCGTCGGTGGCGAACTCTTTCGGGTCCGAATCGACCGGGATGATGTAGCCAAGGTCGCGCCCGGAGGCGAGCTGGCGGGTCGCGCCATGGCCGGCGAAGAACACGAACACGCGGTCGTTCTTTCCGGTGCGATCGTCGGCCAGGCGGTCGTGGAAGGCGGCCAGGATGTTGTTGCGGGTGGCCTGCTCATTCTTCAGCACGATCACCTGCGAAGAGGGGAAGCCGAACTGCCCTGTCAGCGTGTCGGCCACCGCCTGCGCATCGTGGCTGGCGTACTCCAGCTTCGGCCACTTGGCGTAACTGTCGATGCCTACCACGATCGCCCACGACTTCTCGTAGCCGGTGGTGACGGTGGCGTCGCTGGCCGCGCCCTTGCGCGCGCGGGCGACGGTGAAGTCGCGGCCGTTCCAGCCGGCGAACTGGTAGCCGTCGGCGATCAGGCGGTCGAGGATCTGCGGCAGCGCCTTCACCGCACGGTCGTGGATGTCATGGAACAGGATGATGCCGCGCTGTTCCTTGTTCACCTGGCCGAGCACGCGCTGCACGATCGATTCCGGCACCGGATCGGCCCAGTCCATCGAGTCGATGTTCCACATGATCGACTTCAGCCCGGCCTCGTTGAGCAGCTGCAGGCCTTCGGCATTGCGCGCGCCGTACGGGAAGCGGAACAGCGGCGCGCGCTTGCTGTCGACATCCTTCAGCAGGGTATCGGTGTCGAGCACCTGCTGGCGCAGCGCGTCGCCGGTGGTGCGCGAGAGCTGGGCGTGGGTCAGGCTGTGGTTGCCGACCGCATAGCCCTCTTCCATCAGGCTGCGGCTGATCTTCGCCATCGGCCCGAGGCTGACCCTGCCGTCGCTCTCGACCTTGCCCAGGTTGCGGCCCACCTCGAAGAACACGCCCGGTACGTCATAGCGCTTGAGGATGGCCACCACTTCATCGGTGTAGGCCTTGTGCGGGCCATCGTCGAAGGTCAGCACCACCGTCTTGGCCGGCAGGTCGCGGCCGAAGATCTCGCGGTCGCTGTCCTTCATCGACATCGGGTACGGCTCGACCACGCCGTAGTCGCGCAGGATTGCTTCGCGGCTGTAGTCCTTGCGCAGATGGGCGATGTAGTCCTCCCACTTCTCCCGCTTCAGGTCGATGGCGCGGGTGCGCTCGAAGCGGCTGAAGATCCGGGTCAGTTCCTGGTTGTAGTTGCGCTCGATTTCATCGAGTGCTTCCAGGTCTTCGCCGATGCGCTGGTGCAGTTTCACCGCCGGCAGCGACGAATCGGTACCGACCCGTTCGTGTAGATCGCGCAGCACTTCGCGGAACGCCAGGCGGTCGGCGTCGAACAGTTCCGGTGCCGACTCGACGTAGTCCAGCACGGTGCCAAGGGTGGCGAAGCGCTGCGGGCTGGTACCGCGCAGCAGGGTGTCGAACTGCGCGGCAATCGCCGTGCGCTGTTCCAGGCCATCGTGAAACAGCTGCTGGCCAACGCGCGTGGACGTACCCCGGTCTGTAGCACTCTGCTGGTCTTCATCGGCCAGCAGCACGATGATCCGGCGATAGCCATCCAGCTGCTTCTGCAGTGCCGCCAGCAACGGTGCGGCGGCCGGATCAGCGGCGGCCGCGGCCTGCGCGCTGGGCTGGGTGACGGCGGCCGCCGGTGCCTTCGCATCCTTGTCGCCACACCCGGCCACGACCAGGGTCAACAACAGCGAGGGCAGGAACAGGCAGAACGACAGCGCACGCGGCATGGTGGACTCGAAGGTGGGAGGAACGGTGTGCCGGGAATTCTAACGCCGCATGCGAAAAGCCCGCCTTGCGGCGGGCTTCTGCTGAGGTCAGCCGGCCAGCGGCCGGCTCTACCCGTTACTTCTTCTTGACCGGGGCCGGGGCAGTGGTGGCCGGGACCGGATCGCCGCCATGGCGCTTGGTCATCCACCACTGCTGCAGCAGGCCGAGGCCGCCGTTGACCACCCAGTACAGCACCAGGCCGGACGGCATGAAGGCCATCATGACGCCGAACACCAGCGGCATGAACTGCATCATCTTCTGCTGCATCGGGTCCATGCCCGGTGCCGGGGTCAGCTTCTGGGTGAACCACATCACCGCCACGTTGATGACCGGCAGGATGAAGTACGGGTCGCGTGCGGTCAGGTCCTGGATCCAGCCCAGCCACGGCGCCTGGCGCAGCTCGACCGACTCGACCAGCACCCAGTACAGGGCGAAGAAGATCGGCATCTGGATGAGGATCGGCAGGCAGCCGCCCATCGGATTGATCTTTTCCTTCTTGTACAGCTCCATCATCGCGGTCTGGAACTTCTGGCGGTCATCGCCATAGCGTTCCTTCAGCTGCGCGATGCGCGGCTGGAAACGACGCATCTTGGCGCCGCTCTTGTACTGCACGGCCGACAACGGATACAGCACCAGCTTCAGCAGCACCACCAGGCCGACGATCGCCCAGCCCCAGTTGCCGACCAGCTTGTGCACCTGGTTCAGCACCCAGAACAGGCCCTGTCCGATTACCGCCATCATCGAGAAGCGGCTGTAGTCGACCACGCGGTCCAGGCCCGGCACGTCTTCCTTGGCGATCAGGTTGACCAGCTTCGGGCCGACCCACAGGCGGGCCTCGGTGCTGGTGGACTGGCCCGGGGCCACGGTGAAGGCCGGGCCACGCGCCTCGATCAGGTCACGACCGGCCACCTGCGACAGCACGTAGTGCGCCGTCTGGTCCTTCTGCGGGATCCAGGCGGTGAAGAAATGGTGCTGCAGCATCGCCAGCCAGCCGCCGGTGATGTTCTGGTTCAGCGTGCCGTCTTCCAGGTAGTCCTTGAAGGCACGACGCTGGTACTTCTTGTCGTTGTCGTACCAGGTGGCGCCGTTGAAGCTGAAGGAGTCCGGGTTGGTCATGCTCCGCGACAGGATGGTCGGGGTGCGGTCCAGGGTGCGGTAGACGTAACCATTCCACGGCGCGGTGCCGGTGTTGCTGACTTCGTCCTTGAAGCGCACCGCGTACTCGTTGCGCGAGACGGTCAGGGTGCGCTTGATGGTCACGCCGTTGTCGGAGGTCCACACGAACGGGATCTGCAGCTCGTTCTGGCCCTTGGCCAGCACGAAGTCATTGGTGTCACCGACCAGCTTGAAGCCGTCAGCGCCCGGGACCGGGGTGTTCTTGTCCTCGCTGGCCCAGCCGCTGATCGCGCTGTACGGATGCGCGGGATCTTCGGTCAGCAGGCGCACCGGCGGACTGCCTTCGTCCTTGGTCTGCGGGAACTGCAGCAGCTCGGCGTCGAGCACGCGGCCGCCATCGAGCACCAGGCGCAGCACGTCGGTGGTGACGGTCACGCGCTGGCTGGCCGGGGTGGCACTGGCCTGGGCCTGCACGGAAGCCTGGCCGGGGGCGCCCGGAACCTGGGCACTGGGGATGGCGCCCGGGCTGGAACCCGGAACGCTCTGTGCGGCGGCCGGGGCCGACGTGGTCGTCGGTGCCGGGGTCGGAGCAGCCTTTTCACGGCTCCACTCCATCCACAGCAGCACGGCCACCATCAGCCAGGCAAAAATGAGGAATACGCGGGTCTGGTTCATCAGCGGACAGGCTCGGCGGGGCCGGGACGCGATGCCGGCTCGGTCAAAGAAGGAGTTGCGATGCCATCAGGCGGCGGCATTGTGCCGTCCACGCCCGGCGTGGGCAATGCACGCAGGCGACGCAGCAGGCGCAGGAAGGCCTGGCGGATCTCGTCGTTGCTGGCGGAACGCGCAGCACTACGAGCCACGACGACGAAGTCGCCTGGCTGGATTTCGGTACGTGTCTGACGCAGGATGTCGCGCAGGACGCGCTTGATCCGGTTACGCCCGACGGCGTTCGGATCAACCTTGCGGGAAACCGCCAGACCCAGCCTGGCCGGCCGGTCAGCCGGCAGCCAGTGCAGGGTCATCAGCGGATCGGACACACGGCGGGCGCCGTTGAAGACCGTTGAGTATTCGGCACGCGTGCGAACCCGCGCAGAGCGAGGGAATCGCTTGCGCGGGTCTGCAGTATTCACTGTCGAAGGGATTGCGTCTGCCGCGAGGTGCGGCATGGCAATCAGGCGCTCAGGACTTTGCGGCCCTTGGCGCGGCGACGCGACAGGATCTTGCGGCCGTCAGCGGTCTTCATACGGGCACGGAAGCCGTGGTCGCGCTTACGCTTGAGGTTGCTGGGCTGGTAGGTGCGCTTCGTGGCCATTGGGGGCCTCTCGTATGAATGGGACGGAAAGAACCGGAAATTCTAGAGAGGTACCCCGCCCCCAGTCAAGCCCTGGCAGCTACGCCAATTCACTGCCCTGTGCAATAGCTGTGGATGTTTTTGTGAATAAGTAGGGGACAAGCATTCCGAAGGCGGGCGCTCGGTGGTAGTCTGAGCCATCCATTTCCCCCTTTCCGGCCTGTGTTTGGGCGCCTTGTCGCGTCCACGCCCCGGCCACCGGACGATTATTGCTGATGGATGCTTGGTCCCGTAGTCTCGAGCGCCTCGAAGCGGAGTTCCCGCCGGAAGACGTTCATACCTGGTTGAAGCCGCTGCAGGCCGATCTGCGCGTGGACAGCCTGGTGCTGTATGCACCGAATGCCTTCATCGTCGACCAGGTCCGCGAGCTGTACCTGGCCCGGATCCGCGAGCTGTTGGCTCATTTCGCCGGTTTCAGCGACGTTTTTCTTGAAATCGGCTCGCGTCCGCGCCCGGTCGAGATGCAGAATGCGCCGGTTTCCACGCCGTCGGCGCACGTCTCCAGCGAACCGCAGGTGCCGTTTGCCGGCAACCTGGACAACCACTACACCTTCGCCAACTTCGTCGAAGGCCGCAGCAACCAGCTGGGCCTGGCCGCTGCCTTCCAGGCGGCGCAGAAGCCGGGCGACCGTGCGCACAACCCGCTGCTGCTGTACGGAGGCACCGGCCTGGGCAAGACCCACCTGATGTTCGCCGCCGGCAATGCCATGCGCCAGGCCAACCCGGGGGCGAAGGTGCTGTACCTGCGTTCGGAGCAGTTCTTCAGCGCGATGATCCGGGCCCTTCAGGAAAAGACCATGGATCAGTTCAAGCGCCAGTTCCAGCAGGTGGACGCGCTGTTGATCGATGACATCCAGTTCTTCGCCGGCAAGGACCGCACCCAGGAAGAGTTCTTCCACACCTTCAACGCGCTGTTCGATGGCAAGCAGCAGATCATCCTGACCTGCGACCGCTATCCGCGCGAAGTCGAAGGCCTGGAAGCGCGCCTGAAGTCGCGGCTTGCCTGGGGCCTGTCGGTCGCGATCGAACCGCCGGACTTCGAGACCCGTGCCGCGATCGTGCTGGCCAAGGCGCGCGAACGCGGTGCCGAGATTCCCGATGATGTTGCGTTCCTGATCGCCAAGAAGATGCGCTCCAACGTGCGCGACCTCGAAGGCGCGCTCAATACCCTGACCGCCCGCGCCAATTTCACCGGCCGCGCGATCACCACCGAATTCGCCCAGGAAACCCTGCGCGACCTGCTGCGTGCCCAGCAGCAGGCGATCAGCATTCCCAACATCCAGAAAACCGTTGCCGACTACTACGGCCTGCAGATCAAGGATCTGCTGTCGAAGCGTCGGACCCGCTCGCTGGCCCGCCCGCGCCAGGTCGCCATGGCCCTGACCAAGGAACTGACCGAGCACAGCCTGCCCGAGATCGGCGATGCCTTTGCCGGTCGCGATCACACCACGGTGCTGCATGCCTGCCGCCAGATCCGGACCCTGATGGAAACCGACGGCAAGCTCCGCGAGGACTGGGACAAACTGATCCGGAAGCTGAGCGAATGATGCACGGATGCCGATGAGGCGTCATCGCACAAAACGGTGCAGAATCCGGTAGCAAGCGCGGGACACGTTGTGGATAAAAATGGGGTCTGAAATCGGGCCGATTCTATCCACAGCTTTCCCCACCCCCTGGGGGTCGGTAATACAGAGGGTTTCGAGGTCTGAAATTCTTTTATTTACAAAGACTTAGCGTTGTTTTCCAGCGATTCTGTCTCTACCAGCACCACCAAGCTTTTGATTTATTCCACATTTTTTAAAGCATAGGGGCACGGAACCACATGCGTTTCACACTGCAGCGCGAAGCCTTTCTCAAGCCGTTGGCACAGGTCGTCAACGTGGTCGAACGCCGCCAGACCCTTCCGGTTCTGGCCAATTTCCTGGTCCAGGTGCAGAACGGCCAGCTGTCGCTGACCGGTACCGACCTGGAAGTGGAGATGGTGTCGCGGATCGCGGTTGAAGATGCCCAGGACGGCGAAACCACCATTCCCGCCCGCAAGCTGTTCGAGATCATCCGCGCCCTGCCCGACGGCAGCCGGATCACCGTCTCGCAGACCGGTGACAAGATCACCGTGCAGGCCGGTCGCAGCCGCTTCACCCTGGCAACCCTGCCCTCCAACGACTTCCCGTCGGTGGACGAAGTGGAAGCCACCGAGCGCGTGGCCATCGGCGAAGCGACCCTGAAGGAGCTGATCGAACGCACCGCGTTCGCGATGGCCCAGCAGGATGTGCGCTACTACCTCAACGGCCTGCTGTTCGATCTGCGCGGTGACGCCCTGCGTACCGTCGCCACGGACGGTCATCGCCTGGCGCTGTGTGAAACCGATCTGGCCAAGCCCAGCGGGTCCAAGCGCCAGATCATCGTGCCGCGCAAGGGCGTGACCGAACTGCAGCGCCTGCTGGAAAGCGGTGATCGCGAGATCGAGCTGGAAGTCGGCCGCAGCCACGTGCGCGTCAAGCGCGACGATGTCACTTTCACCTCGAAGCTGATCGACGGCCGTTTCCCGGATTACGAGGCTGTCATCCCGATCGGCGCCGACCGCGAAGTGAAGGTTGACCGTGAAGCCCTGCGTGCCTCGCTGCAGCGTGCCGCGATCCTGTCCAACGAGAAGTACCGCGGTATCCGCGTGGAAGTCTCGCCGGGGAACCTGAAGATCAGCGCGCACAACCCGGAACAGGAAGAAGCCCAGGAAGAGATCGAAGCCGACACCACGGTCAGCGACCTGGCCATCGGCTTCAACGTGAACTACCTGCTGGATGCCCTCTCGGCGCTGCGCGACGAGGAAGTCATCATCCAGCTGCGCGACTCCAACTCCTCGGCGCTGGTGCGTGAATCCAGCAGCGAGAAGTCGCGTCATGTGGTGATGCCGCTGCGTCTCTGACACCAGCGCTGTTCCACGTGGAACCGAATGACGCCCGGGTTTTTCCCGGGCGTTTTTTTGTTCCACGTGGAGCATTGGTAGTCGCGCTGGACTCAAGCGTTGATGCAACGGCGTTGGAGTGGAGCCTGTCCTGCAGTTTCCCTCCCACTTCTGACGGTGCGAGTTCGTCTTCGGATCGGATGTGACCAGGACTGTGGTTGTTGGAGATCGGAGTGCCATTGGCGACGTCATGAGGCGCGCTCGCGATGGTGTTCGAAGGTGTGGCTGCAGCTCCTGTAAACGCCACTGTCCACAGGACGCGTTTGGAGGAAATTGGGTCGAGCCTAGCTTCTAAATCTGGGTATAAATCTAAAGCATGGTGGTGATGGTAGGGCCAGATCTCGTGGAAAAATGCACTATCTCATTGTTTTAAAAGGGATTTATACAACTGAAACCCCCTGTATAGAGCGCCTTGGGGCTGGGGGGGAACCTGTGGATAGTTTCGCCGGCCCGGTAAAAGGGCTTTTTTATCCACAGATTGCCCATACCTTGTGTATAAGTCATACAGTCCCGCTGTGGACAGCGTGGAACGGCCGGTCTGAATTCCTTGAATTCTGTGGAACCCTGCAGGAGCTCTCATCGCAGATTTGAAGATATCGGCAGCGGTTTCGGTTGGGATCGACATTGAGGCCGTCCGTAGCGCGCCTCGGATGCCGTGAAATCGCTGAAATCTGAGGGTCCACACCGTGGAACCCGGCGCAGATTTGAAGCAATTTCAGGCCCCTCCAGATCGCGAGGGGCGCCAGAAGTGGGCTGTTCACCACGTGGAACGCGTAAATGCTGATCGGCGGATGGCGCGTCCTGGCCTGCGTGCTGTCGCCACCGCGTCCGGCTTGACCGATGCAGTAAGCTGATGGATTACCCACCCTACTACCGCCCCGTGCGGATGGTCCTTCGCGCCCCATGCAGATCCGCCGCCTCGCCCTGCACCAACTGCGTCGCTTCAGTGCGGTGGACCTGTTGCCGCAGCCAGGATTGAACCTGCTGACGGGCGACAACGGTGCCGGCAAGACCAGCGTGCTCGAGGCCCTGCACCTGATGGCCTATGGCCGCAGCTTTCGCGGCCGGGTTCGCGATGGCCTGGTCCGTCAGGGCCAGGAGGCCCTGGAAATCTTCGTGGAATGGGACGAGCAGCGCGACAATCACCCGCCCCATCGCCGCAAGGCGGGCCTGCGCCACAGCGGTCAGGACTGGAAGGGGCGATTGGACGGAGAGGATGTCGCGCAGCTCGGGAATCTCTGCGCTGCCCTGGCCGTGGTGACCTTCGAGCCAGGCAGCCATGCGCTGGTGAGCGGCGGTGGAGAACCCCGCCGCCGCTTCCTCGATTGGGGCCTGTTCCACGTGGAACCTGATTTCCTGTCCTTGTGGCGCCGCTACTCGCGGGCACTGAAGCAGCGTAACGCGCTCCTCAAGCAGGGTGGGCCATCGCGGATGCTCGATACCTGGGATCACGAGCTGGCCGAGGCTGGAGAACCGCTGACCAGCCGCCGCCAGCACTACCTGGAGCGACTGCAGCAGCGCACGGTGTCGTTGGCAGCCACCCTGGCCCCGCAACTCGGGATCCAGACGCTGGAATTGAGCCCGGGCTGGCGTCGGCATGAGCTTCCTCTGGCCGATGCCCTGCTTCTGGCCCGTGAACGGGACCGCCAGGCCGGTTACACCTCGGTCGGCCCGCACCGCGCGGACTGGAGCGTGGGTTTCCACAACATTCCCGGTCGCGACGCGCTGTCACGGGGGCAGGCCAAGCTGACCGCGCTGGCGTGCCTGCTGGCGCAGGCCGAGGACTATGCGGAGCAACGCGGCGAGTGGCCGGTGATCGCACTCGATGATCTGGCCTCGGAGCTGGATCGCACCCACCAGGCGCGGGTCCTGCAGCGTCTGCTTGATGGCCCGGCGCAGATCTTCATCACGGCCACCGAAACCCCGTCGGCACTGCAGGATCTGGCCGACATCACCCGGTTCCACGTGGAACATGCACAGATCGTGGCTGTGCCATAGTGGTCACCCCAGGGCCGCTCGACCCCGGCTGGTATAATTCGGGTTGGAATCCTTTCATTCTCGGCACATCGCCTCGCGCGGTGGCCGACCTGCGGAGCCTACGGCAAGCGCAATGAGCGACGAACAGAACACCCCGGCAAACAACGGCAATTACGACGCCAACAGCATTACCGCCCTGGAAGGCCTGGAGGCTGTCCGCAAGCGTCCCGGCATGTACATCGGTGACGTGCATGACGGCACCGGTCTGCACCACATGGTGTTCGAGGTCGTCGACAACTCGATCGACGAAGCGCTGGCCGGCCATGCCGACCACGTCGCGGTGACGATCCACACCGATGGCTCGGTCTCGGTGTCCGATAACGGTCGCGGCATCCCGACCGGCAAGCACGAGCAGATGAGCGCCAAGCTGGGCCGCGAGGTTTCGGCAGCCGAAGTGGTGATGACCGTGCTGCACGCAGGCGGCAAGTTCGATGACAACAGCTACAAGGTGTCCGGCGGCCTGCATGGCGTGGGTGTCAGTGTGGTCAACGCGCTGTCGCAGAAGCTGCTGGTGGATGTGTTCCAGAACGGCTTCCACTACCAGCAGGAATTCAGCAACGGTGCGGCCGTGACCCCGCTGGCCAAGCTGGAAACCACCACCAAGCGCGGCACCACCGTGCGCTTCTGGCCGTCGACCGTGGCGTTCCACGACAACGTGGAATTCCACTACGACATCCTGGCCCGCCGCCTGCGCGAACTGTCGTTCCTCAATTCCGGCGTCAAGATCGTCCTTGCCGATGAGCGCGGCGACGGTCGGCGCGATGACTTCCACTACGAAGGCGGCATCCGCAGCTTCGTGGAGCATCTGGCGCAGCTGAAGACCCCGCTGCACCCGAACGTCATTTCGGTCACCGGCGAGCACAACAACATCGTCGTGGACGTGGCGCTGCAGTGGACCGACTCCTACCAGGAGACGATGTACTGCTTCACCAACAACATCCCGCAGAAGGACGGCGGTACCCATCTCGCCGGCTTCCGTGGTGCGCTGACCCGTGTGCTCAACAACTACATCGAGCAGAACGGCATCGCCAAGCAGGCCAAGATCAACCTGACCGGCGATGACATGCGCGAAGGCATGATCGCGGTGCTGTCGGTGAAGGTGCCCGACCCGAGCTTCTCCAGCCAGACCAAGGAAAAGCTGGTCAGCTCTGACGTGCGCCCGGCGGTGGAAAACGCCTTTGGTGCCCGCCTGGAAGAGTTCCTGCAGGAAAACCCGAACGAAGCCAAGGCCATCGCCGGCAAGATCGTCGATGCCGCGCGTGCACGTGAAGCCGCACGCAAGGCCCGCGACCTGACCCGCCGCAAGGGCGCGCTGGATATTGCTGGCCTGCCGGGCAAGCTGGCCGACTGCCAGGAAAAGGATCCGGCGCTGTCCGAGCTGTTCATCGTCGAGGGTGACTCGGCAGGTGGCTCGGCCAAGCAGGGTCGCAACCGCAAGAACCAGGCGGTGCTGCCGCTGCGCGGCAAGATCCTCAACGTGGAACGCGCGCGCTTCGACCGCATGCTGTCGTCGGACCAGGTCGGTACGCTGATCACCGCGCTGGGCACCGGCATCGGCCGCGACGAGTACAACCCGGACAAGCTGCGTTACCACAAGATCATCATCATGACCGACGCCGACGTCGACGGCGCGCACATCCGTACCCTGCTGCTGACGTTCTTCTACCGTCAGATGCCGGAGCTGATCGAGCGCGGTTATGTCTACATCGGCCTGCCGCCGCTGTACAAGATCAAGCAGGGCAAGCAGGAGCTGTACCTGAAGGACGACCCGGCGCTGGACAGCTATCTGGCCAGCAGCGCGGTGGAAAACGCGGCGCTGGTGCCCGCCGCTGGCGAACCGGGCATCGAAGGCCTGGCGCTGGAAAAGCTGCTGCTGGCCTACGCCGCGGCGCTGGATTCGATCGAACGCAACGCGCACCGCTACGACCGCAACCTGCTCGAGGCGCTGGTCGATTTCGTGCCGATGGACATGGACAGCCTGCGCACTGCCGGCGAAGGCGAAGGCCTGGAAGCACTGGCCAAGCGCCTCAACCAGGGCAGCCTGGGGAGCCCGCGCTTCAGCCTGGAACTGCAGGAAGCCAACGACGAGCGCCCGGCCGCCGTGCTGGTGACCCGTCGCCACATGGGCGAGCAGCACATCCAGGTGTTGCCGATGTCGGCCTTCGAAAGCGGTGAACTGCGCGCGATCCACCAGGCCTCCAAGCTGCTGCACGGCCTGATCCGCGAAGGTGCGACCATTTCGCGCGGCGCCAAGTCGATCGAAGTGGACAGTTTTGCCAAGGCGCAGAACTGGCTGCTCGAGGAGGCCAAGCGCGGCCGCCAGATCCAGCGATTCAAGGGTCTGGGTGAAATGAATCCGGAGCAGCTGTGGGACACCACCGTGAACCCGGAAACCCGTCGGCTGTTGCAGGTGCGCATCGAAGATGCCGTTGCCGCCGACCAGATCTTCAGCACCCTGATGGGCGATGTGGTCGAACCGCGTCGCGATTTCATCGAGGACAACGCGCTGAAGGTCGCCAACCTGGATATCTGACACAATCGGGACACGGCCGGTGCGCGGGGAGGCGCGCCGGCCTTCGCCCCTTGAACGCAGGTACTTGATGTCCGCTTCCGCCCCGGTTTCCGCCCCGCCCCCGATTCCGCCGGCCTCGGCCGCGCCGCGCGCCGGTTCCCCGTTGGCGGGTTTCTTCATCGACCTGGGCATCGCCATCGTCACCCTGTTCAGCCTGAGCTTGATCACCGGGCTGTTCTGGGGGTTCTACCGCGCGATCGTGGTCGGCCGTGCCAATGCCGAGGCCCATGGTGGCGTGCTGTCGCCCGACGCGGTTGGCGCGGCGGTTGGCCAGCCGGGTGCACTGGCGCAGATCCTGATGGCGTTGATCGCCACCGGCGGCGCGGCACTGGTGGTGTACTTCTGGCGGCGTCCGGCCACGACGGACGAGCGCTCCACTTCCCGCCAGGCGCTGCGGAGGCCCTCGACCTGGGGCTGGACCCTGCTGGTGGCTGCGCTGATCGTGATCGGCAGCAATGGCATCGCCTTCCTGGCCAAGCAGTTCGGCATCGAACCGGTGCCGACCAACGTGGAACTGATGCAGAACGCGATTGCGCGTTTCCCGTTGTTCCTCGTGTTGTTCGCCGTGGTGCTGGCGCCGGCCTACGAAGAGCTGCTGTTCCGCCGCGTGTTGTTCGGGCGCCTGTGGAAGGCGGGACGTCCCTGGCTGGGTATCATCCTCAGCAGCCTGGCATTTGCCCTCGTGCACGAAGTGCCGGGTCTGAGCAAGAACTCCCTGCTGGGCATGCTCCAGTTGTGGCTGGTGTATGGCGGCATGGGCGCCGCGTTCTGCTGGCTGTACCGGCGCACCGGCACGCTATGGGCCGCGATCACCGCACATGCGCTGAACAACGCCGTTGCACTTGCCGCGATGGTGTTCCTGGGGTCAACGTAACGCCGTGTCCGCTTGACGAAAGATTAAGCCGGTACGCTACACACTGCGGACATGAACACGGGGGAGCTTCCATGAAACAACTGCTGCTGGCCCTTGTCATCACCACCCTGGTCAGCGCTTGCGCGACCACGACGTCCCCGACCGGGCGCCGGCAGATGGTGGGCGGCGTCTCCCAGGCCCAGCTGGACCAGCTGGGCGCGCAGGCGTTCGCCGAAACCAAGCAGAAGGAAAAGATCAGCACCGACGGCCGCCAGAACGGTTACGTGCAGTGCGTGGTCAATGCGCTGGTCGCGCAGCTGCCAGCCCAATACCGTGGCGTACGGTGGGAGACGGCGGTATTCGTCGACAAGGAGCCGAACGCGTTCGCCCTGCCCGGCGGCAAGGTGGGCGTGAACACCGGCATCTTCACCGTGGCGAAGAACCAGGACCAGCTGGCTGCCGTGATCGGCCATGAAATCGGCCACGTCATCGCGCGCCACCACGAAGAGCGCATCACCCGCCAGATGGGCGCGCAGACCGGCTTGGCCGTGCTCGGCGCACTGGCCGGTGCCGCTTATGGCGAGGGCGCTGCCAGCACCGTGAACCAGCTCGGTGGGATGGGCGCCCAGACCGCGTTCCTGCTGCCGGGGTCGCGTACCCAGGAAAGCGAGGCCGATGTGATCGGCCAGCGACTGATGGCCCAGGCCGGTTTCAACCCGGCGCAGGCGGTCGATCTGTGGCAGAACATGATGGCCGCCAGTGGCGGTCGCAGCCCACAATGGCTGTCCACCCACCCCGACCCGGCCAACCGGATCCAGGAGTTGCGACGCGATGCACCGGCGCTGACGCCGGTCTATCAGCAGGCGCAGGCGGCCGGACTGCGGCCAAAGTGCGGATGAGTGCGCAGTTCTATGCTGTATTGCAGCACATAAAACGATTTCTCACGCCATCTGTTTCTGATACGTTTGGCGGCTCAGATTTTTCTGACAGTCCGACTTTGCCGCTAACCGGCGGTTCGATCGAGGTGAACGATGATTTTGCGTAACCACAAAGCTGTGCTTTCCGTCCTCGTCGCGACCGCCCTGACCGGCGCCGTGGTCACCGATGCCTTTGCGCAGTCCTCGCGTTCGTCCGAGCGTGGCAACCGCGGCGGCAGCAAGCAGGCCAAGGCCGAAGCGCTGTACCCGAATGCGACCCGCCAGGAGCCGACCGTCAAGGCCTCGGCCAAGATGGGCAGCAAGCTGCAGAAGATGATCGACAGCTACAACAAGGAAAAGTTCCCGGAGACCCGCGAACAGGCTGACGCAATCCTGGCCGACAGCGCCTCGAACGAGTACGACAAGTCGCTGGCCGCGCAGCTGGCCTCGCAGGCCGCCTACCAGACCGATGACACCCCGGCGGCGATCGCCTATCTGAAGCAGGTCATCCAGTTCAACGGCCTGGACAACAACGGCCACTTCCAGTCGATGCTGATGCTGGGCCAGCTGCAGATGCAGGACGACAAGACCGCCGAAGGCCTGGCCACCCTCGACAAGTACTTCGCCGAGAGCAAGTCGACCAAGCCGGAAGAACTGATTGCCAAGGGGCAGGCGCTGTACCAGCTGGAGCGCTACCAGGAAGCGATCCCGGTGCTGAAGCAGGCCATCGCCGGCGCCACCGAACCGAAGGACAACTGGAACCAGCTGCTGATGGCGGCCCTGTCCGAAGCCGGCCAGTCCGGTGAAGCGGTCAAGGAAGCCGAGGCACTGGCGGCCAAGAACCCGAACGACAAGAAGGCCCAGCTGAACCTGGCCAGCATGTACATGCAGGCCGACCAGATGGACAAGGCGGCTGCGGTGATGGACAAGCTGCGCAGCAGCGGCCAGCTCACCGAAGAGCGCGAGTACAAGCAGCTGTACTCGATCTATGCCAACACCGAGCACAAGGAAAAGGACGTCATCGCGGTCATCAACGAAGGGTTGCAGAAGGGCATCCTGAAGCCGGATTACCAGGTCTACCTGGCGCTGGCCCAGTCCTACTACTACTCCGACCAGGTGCCGCAGGCGATCGACGCGTGGCAGAAGGCCGCCCCGCTCTCCAAGGACGGTGAGACCTACCTGAACCTGGCACGCGTCCTGCATGCCGAAGGTCGCATCCCGGAGGCCAAGCAGGCCGCCCAGCAGGCGCTGGCGAAGGGTGTGAAGAACCAGGCTGATGCCAAGAAAATCATCAACCTGAAGTAAGTAGGAATAACGCCTGAATGCCTGCTCGATTGATGCGCAGGCGCTCAGGATTGGTATAAGCTTGGAGGTTCCTGCGGTGTCATGCACCGCTGATCAGGGATTCCGCCCCCGGCATCCCGGCCCCACTATTGAGCTCTTGGCGCATGACGGAACAACTAGTCGTTCACCGGTACGAACAACCCGATGACAAGGGGCTGAGCTGGCCTCGCATCGTCGGCATCGCGTTTGTAATTGCCCTGCATCTGGCCGCCTTCATGATGCTCCTCATCCCCGCCGTGGCTCCCAAGGCCGTTGCGGAGAAGGAGCGCAACGTCATGGTGACCATCGTCGACGCACCGCCGCCGCCGGTGAAGAATCTGTCGCCGCCGAAGCCGTCGCCGGTCCCGCCGCCGCCGCAGGCGCCGGTCGTGGACGTGCCGGAACCGCGCCCGAACGACATCGTCACCCCGCCGTCGCCGCCGTCGCCGCCGGCACCGCCGACCTCGATCGAGGCCAGCGTGGACATCTCGTCGAAGGCCATGAATCCGCCGCGCTACCCGCCGGCAGCCTTCCGCGCCGGTATCCAGGGCGAAGTGATCCTGATCATTGATGTCGATGCCAGCGGCAACGTCACCAATGTCACGGTGGAAAAGTCCAGCCGTAACCGCGACCTGGACCGTGCTGCGATGGAAGCAGCTCGCAAGTGGCGCTTCAACGCCGCTGAATCTGGCGGTAAGAAGGCGGCAGGTCGCGTTCGCGTCCCGGTCAACTTTGCGCTGAACTGATGGGCCGGGGGGCCGCCGGCCACCCCCGCTCACGGTTCGATTGTTTAGCTTAGCTACACCCTTTATCACCACACACAACAAAGGTAAGCGTCATGCTGCAGGAACTTTTCATCGCCGCTGCTGCCGGGGGCAATCCGTCCAACGCCCTGTCGCAGATGGGCTTCGAGCACCTGATCCACGAAATGACCACCAAGCCGGGTGATTTCGCGGTTTCCTGGGTCGTGCTGCTGACCCTGATCGTGATGTCGGCCATGTCCTGGTACTGGACCGTCATCAACATCTTCCGTTCGGTTCGTCTGAAGAGCGCTGCTGATCGCGTCGTCAGCCTGTTCTGGGACACCCCGAACGCACAGGACGCCATCCGTGCGATGGAAGAACAGCCGGCATCCGAGCCGTTCTCGAAGATCGCCCTGGACGCTGCCCAGGCAGCTGCCCACCACCAGCGCGCTGAAGGCGGTGCCACCGGCGGCGTCGGTGAGAACCTGAGCCGTTCGGAGTTCGTCGACCGCGCCCTGCGCCAGGCCGTCACCCGCGAAAGCAACAAGCTGCAGTCGGGCATGACCCTGCTGGCGACCGTCGGTGCGACCGCTCCGTTCGTCGGTCTGCTGGGTACCGTGTGGGGCATCTACGGCGCGCTGATCAAGATCGGTGCCACCGGCTCCGCTTCGATCGACGCCGTTGCCGGCCCGGTGGGTGAAGCGCTGATCATGACCGCGATCGGTCTGTTCGTCGCAATCCCGGCCGTGTTCGCCTTCAACTTCTTCAGCAAGGTCAACAGCGCGACCATCAGCAAGTTCGATACCTTCGCGCACGACCTGCACGACTTCTTCGCCACCGGTTCGCGCGTCCGCTAATTGCGACGCGCTGTACCCAGCGAGAACGTAGTCAACACGATCTAGACGGAGCCCGTTATGGCTTTCAGTAGTGGTAACAGCGGCGGCCCCATGGCCGACATCAACGTTACGCCCCTCGTGGACGTGATGCTGGTGCTGCTGATCATCTTCATCATCACGGCGCCCCTGATGTCCCACAAGGTCAAGGTGGATCTGCCGGAAGCCAACCTGATCCAGAAGCCGGAAGACGCTGAAAAGCGTGCCGGCCCGATCACTCTGGCAGTCAAGGAAGACGGCTCGATCTACTGGAACGACGAAGAAATCAACAAGCAGACTCTCGAGTCGCGCTTGGCGACCGCCGCCCAGCAGACCCCGCAGCCGCCGCTGAACCTGCGTGGTGACCGCACCACCAAGATGCGCGTCATCAACGACCTGACCAAGGTTGCGCAGGAGCAGGGCATGCTGGACGTCGGCTTCGTCGCGACCAAAGAAAAGGGGCAATAAGCCATGGCATTCAGTAGTGGTGGTGGCAAGGGCCCCATGGCAGACATCAACGTCACGCCCCTCGTGGACGTGATGCTGGTTCTGCTGATCATCTTCATCGTGACCGCGCCGATCATGACGTACCCGATCGCCGTGGACCTGCCGCAGCGCGTGCTCAACCCACCGCCGCAGCTGGTCGAACCGCCGCCGCCGATCGAGCTGAAGATCGACGCCAGCAACCAGGTCTCGTGGAACAACAGCCCGATCAATACCGGCGAGCTGCAGCAGCGGATGGAGCAGGAGGTCCAGCGTGACCCGACCAACCAGCCGGAACTGCGCATCGACGCCAGCCCGGATTCCGAGTACGACGTGATGGCCAAGGTCCTGGCCGCCGCGAAGAATGCTCAGATGAAGAAGATCGGTTTTGTGCAGCAGTAATCGCTACACCGCAACACAACAGTCATGACGCGACTGCAGACGCCCCTGGAAACAGGGGCGTCTTTTTTTATCCCTGACGGCACGGGCCGTTATGATCGGCGGATGCTCGCCCTCTTCGACTCCCTGCGCCATTGGCTCGACGGCATCGCCCACCTCGGCACGATCCTGGCGGTGGCTTATCTGCTGTACCTGTTCGCTCTGGCAGGCTGGATCATGCTGCAGAAGCGCGAGCCCGTCGCGACGCTGAGCTGGATCCTGTCGCTGGCGTTGCTGCCCTACCTGGGCCTCTTCATCTACTACCTGCTTGGCCCGCAGAAGGTGAAGCGGCAGCGCCTGCGTCGTGGCCGTGCGCGTTCGGGCATGGAGCACTACAGCGACGTCTGCCCACCCGATGCCGACTGCACCGAGCTGGCCAAGATCGCCCAGGCAACCACCGGGCTGGCACCGAGCAGCGCCACCGAAGTGACCTGGCTGGTGGATGGCGCCGCCACCTACGCAGCCCTGCTGGAAGCCGTCGCACAGGCGCGCGACCACGTGCACCTGGAGTACTACATCTTCAACCCTGACCACGCAGGCACTGCGCTGCGCGATGCCCTGGTCGAACGTGCCCGTGCCGGCGTGCAGGTGCGCCTGCTGCTCGATGCGGTGGGCTCTTCCGCCCTGCCCCGCCGCTTCCTGCAGCCGCTGCTGGATGCAGGCGGCGAAGCGATCTGGTTCCATCCGCGGCAACTGCTGAAGCCGTTCAAGCGGCCCTGGTTGAACCTGCGCACCCATCGCAAGCTGGTGATCGTGGACGGCCGCCTGGCCTTCACCGGCGGCATCAACATCACCGACGACGAAGACGAGAGCCGCAGGGCCGACGCCTACCGTGACCTGCACATGCGCATCCGCGGTCACGTGGTGCGCAGCCTGCAGCTGGTATTCGCCGAGGACTGGCTGTACGCCAGTGGCCAGGACCATTCGCGCTTCGACATCGCGCGCCTGTGGCCGGCCGAGATGCCGCTGCGCGCGGACGGCCCGATCAACGCCCAGGTGCTGGTGTCCGGGCCCGACTCGGGATGGGAAACGATTCACCGCCTGCATGTGGCCGCTATCCAGGAGGCGCACGAACGGGTCTGGCTGGTCACGCCCTACTTCGTGCCCGGCGAGGCCGCGCGGATGGCGCTGACCTCGGCGGCGCTGGGCGGCCTGGACGTACGCCTGCTGGTGCCAAAGATGAGTGACTCCTGGTTCGTCACCCAGGCTGCGCGCTCCTATTTCGACGAGCTGCTGCATGCCGGCGTGAAGATCTATGAGTACGGCCCGCGCATGCTGCACACCAAGGCCTTCATCGCCGACGACGATGTCTGCATCGTCGGCAGTGCCAACTTCGACCACCGCAGCTTCCGGCTGAACTTCGAGCTGTCGATGATGATCAGCGACCGTGACCGCGTCGCCGCCCTGGCCGAGCTGCTGCAGGGCGAATTCGACCGTGCCACCCGCGTGCACGACCAGGCCGGCCGCTCGCTGTGGCTGCACCGCCTGCCCGAGGCGTTCGCGCGGCTGGCCTCGCCGCTGCTCTGACGCAGCGCTACACTGCGGCGATCATCCGGGAGCCCGACTATGTACTGGTTGTACCTGCTGCTGGCGCTGGGCTGCTTCGCCTTTGCGCTGAAGACCCCCAGCCCCGGGCTGATGACCGTGTGCCTGCTGGCGGCCCTCGCCTTCCTGCTGGCCTGGGTACGTGGCCGATACGTGGCCCGCTTCGGCGACCTGCAGCGCGACCCTGCCACCCTGGTCGATGCCGAGGAACTGCGCCACCTGCGCGAACAGGCACAGGCCCGCCGCAACGATGACGGCAACGACCACGATCCGTCCCCTCTTTCCAAGTAGTACCGTTCCATGACCCAGCTCAGCGTCAACGTCAACAAGATCGCCGTCCTGCGCAATTCGCGTGGCGGCGCCGAACCCGACGTGGTGCGCGCCGCCCAGGCCTGCCTGGATGCCGGTGCGCATGGCATCACCGTGCACCCGCGGCCGGACCGTCGCCATATCACCGCCGAGGACGTGCTGGCCCTGTCCACGCTGACCCGCGCCCGTGGCGTGGAGTTCAACATCGAAGGCAATCCGTTCGCTCCGCCACGCGAGGGTTACCCGGGCTTGCTGCCGCTGTGCGAGCAGACCCGCCCGGCACAGGCCACCCTGGTGCCGGACGGCGACGGCCAGATCACCTCGGACCATGGCTTCGACTTCGAGCGTGACGGCGAGCGCCTGCGACCACTGATCGCCGAACTGAAAGCGATGGGCTGCCGGGTCAGCCTGTTCGTTGACGCCGGCAATCCGCTGCTGGAGCAGGCGGCTGAAGTCGGCGCCGACCGCGTCGAGCTGTACACCGGTCCGTATGCCGAAGCGCATGCGGCCGGCGATGCCGAGGCGATGCTGGCGCTGTTCGCCACCGCCGCACGCCGCGCGCAGGCGGTGGGACTGGGCGTCAACGCCGGCCACGACCTGTCGCAGGACAACCTGCGTGACTTCCTGGCGAATGTGCCGGACGTGCTGGAAGTGTCGATCGGACACGCGCTGATCGGCGAAGCGCTGTATGACGGCCTGGATGCCACGGTGCGCGGGTACCTGGCGCTGCTCTGACACCTCCCCGTGCAGAGTCGAGCCATGCTCGACTGCCCCGGGACGGATGGGAAATGGAGTCGAGCATGGCTTGTATGTTCCTCCCGGCTCGACTCTACAAGGGGCTGAACCCTTCAGGCGGCCGTCGCAGCCGTTGAGACGATCGCGGCGTACCCTGCGTCCATGGGTATTGCGATCAAGGGCCGAGGTTCCACGTCCCACCTTGCAGGGCGCTTTGAAAGCACCGTCAGCGAGGCGGTGGATGATGGCTGGGCCGTCGATGAGAGCGAAGAGTTCTTCGCCCCGCGCCTGCGCACCGAGGTGCGCGCCGAAACCGCACGCAGCATCATCACCCGCAACAATTCACCGGACGTCGGCTTCAGCCAGTCGGTGAATCCGTATCGCGGCTGCGAGCATGGCTGCTCGTACTGCTTTGCGCGCCCCTCGCATGCCTATCTGAACCTGTCGCCGGGCCTGGATTTCGAGACCAAGCTGTTCGCCAAGATCAATGCGCCGCAACTGTTGCGCAAGGAACTGTCGAAACCGGGTTACCTGCCGCAGCCGATCGCGCTGGGCATCAACACCGATGCGTACCAACCGATCGAGCGCAAGTTCAAGCTGACCCGCCAGCTGATCGAAGTGATGCTGGAGACGAAACATCCGTTCTCGTTGATCACCAAGAACGCGCTGGTCGAGCGCGACATCGATCTGCTTGCACCGCTGGCCGCGGAAAACCTGGTCAGCGTGCATTTCTCGGTGACCTCGCTGGACCCGCATCTCTCGGCCAAGCTGGAGCCACGCGCATCGGCACCGCATGCACGGCTGCGCGCGATGAAGCGCCTGCATGAGGCCGGCATTCCGGTCGGGGTGATGGTGGCGCCGGTGATTCCATGGATCAACGACAGCGAACTGGAAGCCGTGCTGGAGGCCGCACACGACGCTGGCGCCAGCACCGCCGGCTACGTGCTGCTGCGCCTGCCACTGGAAGTGGCACCGCTGTTCCGCGACTGGCTGGACACCCATCACCCGGATCGCGCCGCGCACGTGATGAGCACCATCCAGCAGCTGCGCGGTGGCAAGGACTACGACAGCCAGTTCGGCACGCGCATGCGCGGCGAAGGCGTATATGCGGACCTGTTGAACAACCGCTTCAAGCTGGCGCGCAAGCGCCTCGGGTTCAATGCACAGAACAGCCACTGGCCGAAGCTGGATTGCAGCCGGTTCCAGAAGCCGCTGCCGCCGAAGAAGGATTCGCCGCAGGGCTCGTTGTTCTGAGCAGCGTCGAGCTTGCTCGACTGGCGACGGAAAAGCAGTCGAGCAAGCTCGACTCTACGGGGAATACAACGTAGTCGAGCCAGCTCGACGCTACGCCCCAAACAGCTTCTGCGCGCTCTGGAACAGGATCCAGCTGGTGGCGATGAACTTGTCGCCGCCCTGCGGCCGGTTGCCGCGATGGGTGTGGGTGAACGCGGTCGGGGCGATCAGCAGGCTGCCGGTGCGCGGGGCGATCTTGCGGCCCTGGAACAGGAACTCGGTTTCGCCCTCTTCGAAGTCATCGTTGAGGTACAGCGTCCACAACACGTGCCGGTGCAGGGTCTCGGCCTGGGCATCCTTCGGGTACAGCTCGCAGTGCCAGTACGGGTAACCGCCCTCGCCCGCCGCATACCACTGCAGGTTGATCGCGCCCGGGCGCAGGCAGGTGCGGGCCAGGTCGGCCAGCTGCTGCGGCGGCATGTCGGGGAAGTCCTCGGCAGACAGGCGTCGCGGCTGGCCATTGCTGTCCTGGATCTGCAACATCAGCGGAGCGATCAATGCCTGTGGATAACGGCGTAGATAAGTCAGCAGGCCGTTGAACACCGCGATCTGCAGCTGCTGGTCGACATCCTGCCAGCCGTCCAGTCCACTGATGCGCAGATCCTTGCTGTGCTTGAGTTCCGGGAACACGCCACTGCCCACCGCACCGGGCAGCAGGCCACGCGTTGCACGCATGCGCTCGACGATCGCCGCGCAGACGTCGCTGGGGACGGCATTGTGGATGACTTCGATGAAATCGACCGGGCCCTGCTCGTGCATGCGTGCATTCCTTAGGCGGCAATGGCTCGATGGTGCCGTTTGCCGTCCGTGGTGTCACCCCACGGTCATGTCATCGATCTGCCATGACCGTTGTCGGGTGACGGCCCTCAGCCCTGCGCGTCGTCGTGCGCGTGGTGGTAGCGCACGGCTTCGGCGACTTCCTCGCGCGAGCCGAGGAACACCGGCACGCGCTGGTGCAGCTGGTCGGGCTGGATATCGAGGATGCGCTCGCGGCCGGTCCAGGCAGCGCCACCGGCCTGCTCGACCAGCAGGCCCATCGGGTTGGCTTCGTACATCAGGCGCAGCTTGCCGGCCTTGGACGGGTCCTTCTTGTCCCACGGGTAGATGAAGATGCCGCCGCGGGTCAGGATGCGATGCACGTCGGCGACCATGCTGGCGATCCAGCGCATGTTGAAGTTCTTGCCGCGCGCGCCTTCCTTGCCGGCCAGCAGGTCGCCGACGTAGGCCTGCATCGGTGCTTCCCAATGCCGCTGGTTGGACATGTTGATGGCGAATTCCTGGGTGGCCGCCGGAATCTGCATGTTCTCGGTGGTCAGCACGAACTCGCCCTTCTCGCGGTCCAGGGTGAAAGCGTGAGTGCCGTGACCGACGGTCAGCACCAGCTGGGTGCTAGGCCCGTAGATGCAGTAACCGGCGGCGATCTGCTTGCTGCCCGGCTGCAGGAACGCGTCATCGCCCGGCAGTTCGACGTTGGTCGGGCAGCGCAGCACCGAGAAGATGGTGCCGACCGAGACGTTGACGTCGATGTTGGAGCTGCCATCGAGGGGATCGAACAGCAGCAGGAAGTCGCCACGCGGATAGATGTCCGGCACCGGCTGGCTGTGGTCCATTTCCTCCGAGGCACAGGCGGCGAGGTGGCCGCCCCAGGCGTTGGCTTCGAGCAGGATCTCATTGCTGATGACGTCCAGCTTCTTCTGCGCTTCGCCCTGCACGTTGCCGGTACCGGCCTCGCCCAGCACGCCGCCGAGGGCGCCCTTGCTGACGGCGATGGAGATGCTGGTGCAGGCGCGGGCGACGACCGCGATCAGCTGGCGCAGGTCGGCGTTGATGCGGCCGGCGTGCTGTTCCTGGATCAGGAAGCGGGTCAACGAAGTACGGGACATGAGCGGGCAGGTCTCGGCAGCGGGAAAACGCCTATTGTCGCCGGTCTGGCGGGGGTGTGCGTGACCGCGGGAAGGCGTAATCGTTTCCAGAGGCGTTGTGCTCGTGGCGCCTTCCTTCATGGAGGCACAGGGCGAGGTACACCGTGGCCAGGACACGCCGTAAACCCCACTCCGTGGTCCGGCCCAGCCGCTGGCGGCTGGGCGTTCGGGCGCTTGCGAGGCATGCCTCGCAGATAAAGCGCCCTCACCCATGGGGGCTCGGTCGGCGCATCCATGCGCCTCACGGTCCTGTCCACGGTGTACCTCGCCCTGCGCTTCAGGGTTCGCCGCGAGCGCGGAGGGTGTGGCAAAGGCAGAGGCAAAGGCAAAGCAGAAGCAAAAACAAAGGCGCCTTTCGGCGCCTTTGTCTTCAAGCTACTGGAGCGTTGCTTCAGCCCTTGGCGACGGTGGCCACGGCCTTGGCGACGTATTCCAGGTTGTTCTGGTTCAGCGCGGCCACGCAGATGCGGCCGGTGCCGACGGCGTAGATGCCGAACTCGTCGCGCAGGCGTTCGACCTGCTCACGGCTCAGGCCGGAGTAGGAGAACATGCCGGCCTGCTCGTTGATGAAGCCGAACTGCGGTGCACCGGCAGCGGCCAGCTTCTCGACCAGGCCCTGGCGCAGGGCATGGATGCGCTCGCGCATCTCGGTCAGTTCCTGCTCCCACATCGCGCGCAGGTCCGGGTTGGTCAGCACGCCGGCCACCAGCGCGGCACCATGGGTGGACGGGCTGGAGTAGATCGTGCGGATCACGCGCTTGACCTGCGACTGCACGGCCTTGGCGTCCGCGGCGGTCGGGGCGACCATCGACAGCGCACCCACGCGTTCGCCGTACAGCGAGAACGACTTGGAGTACGAGTTGGCGACGATGAAGCTGTCGATGCCGGCTTCGGCGATGATGCGCACGGCGGCGCCGTCCTGCTCGATGCCCTTGTCGAAGCCTTGATAGGCCATGTCGATGAAGGGGAACAGGTGCTTGTCCTTCAGCAGCTGCGCGACCTGCTTCCACTGGGTGACGGTGAGGTCGGCGCCGGTGGGGTTGTGGCAGCAGGCGTGCAGCAGCACCACGGTGCCGGCCTGCAGCTTGCCCAGGTCGGCCAGCATGCCGTCGAAATCGACGCCATGGGTGGTCGGGTCGAAGTAGGTGTAATCCACCACCTCGAAGCCGGCCGCGCTGAACACGGCGCGGTGGTTTTCCCAGCTCGGGTTGCTCAGCGCGACGGTGGCGTGCGGCAGCAGCTTCTTCAGCACGTCGGCGCCGACGCGCAGCGCACCACTGCCACCGACGGTCTGCGCGGTGGTGACGCGGCCGGCGGCCAGCAGCGGCGAGTCCTTGCCGAACACCAGTTCGCGCGTGGCCTGCGTGTACGCCGGCAGGCCATCGATCGGCAGGTAGCCGCGCGGTTTGGCTTCAGCGGCGAGCTGCTGCTCGATCTGCTTGACGGCGCGCAGCAGCGGAATGCGGCCACTCTCGTCGTAGTAGATGCCCACACCCAGGTTGACCTTGGTCGGGCGGCTGTCGGCGTTGTACGCCTCGGTCAGGCCCAGGATCGGGTCGCCTGGGACCAGTTCCACGTTTGCAAAGAAGGACACGGCGGTACTCGTTCGGTAGACGGAAAGGGGGAGGAATTGCGCCACGCGGCTTGCGGCTTTCCAGCCGGAAACAGCCCATCGTAACAAAGCCTGCCGGGGCTGGCCGCCGCCATCGTCATCCCCGGGCCCGTACCATGGCGTGCGTTGCCGCCCGATCCATCAACCTGAATCATGAATCCTGCCGCACGCCGCCATTGCCTGCCGCTCTCCGCCCTGCTGCTGTCGCCATTTGCCAGCATGGCCGAGCCCGCCCCCACCGCCCTGCCTGCCGTGCAGGTGCAGGCCGCGCGGGTGCCGGGCATCGACCCGTTCGCGCTGCCGGCCAGCCTGGACACGGTCTGGATCGGCGCCGGCCGCGCTGGCGCCGGCGCACAGCTGTCCGAGGCGTTGGGCGGGGTGCCGGGCCTGGTCGCGCGCGACCGGCAGAACTTCGCGCAGGACACGCAGCTGTCGATCCGCGGTTTCGGCGCGCGCTCGACCTTCGGTGTGCGCGGGGTGCGGGTGCTGATCGACGGGGTACCGGCGACCATGCCCGACGGCCAGGGTCAGTTGTCGCATGCCAGCGTGCTCGGCGCCGAGCGCATCGACGTGCTGCGGGGACCGTTCTCGGCGCTGTATGGCAACTCCTCCGGTGGCGTGCTGCAGGTGTGGAGCGCACAGGGCCAGGCCGGCGACCCATGGCGGCTGCGCCTCAATGCCGGCGCCGACAACACGCTCAGTGTCGGCGCGCAACTGAAGGGTGCAGGCCACGGGCTGGACTACAACATCGCCGCCAACCACTTCCGTACCGATGGCTGGCGTGACCACAGCCGCGCGCGCCGTGAATCGCTCAACGCGCGTATCGGCGGTGACCTGGGCGGTGGGCGGCTGGAGCTGCTGCTCAATGCGCTGGATGCGCCCGATGCGCAGGACCCGCTGGGCCTGACCCGCGCGCAGGTGGCGGCGGACCCGCGCCAGGCCACCGCCGTGGCACACCAGTACAACACCCGCAAATCGGTGCGCCAGCAGCAGGCCGGGCTGCGCTGGACCCGCGAGGCCGGCGCGCAGCGCTGGCAGCTGATGGGCTATGCCGGCCAGCGCGCGGTGCGTCAGTACCTGCCGATTCCGCCGGCGGCCCAGGCCAATCCCCTGCATGCGGGCGGGGTGATCGACCTGGACGGAGGCTACGGCGGGCTGGACGCGCGCTGGGGCTGGCACGGCGATCTCGCCGGACGGCCGCTGGACCTGGTGGCCGGGCTGAGTGCCGACCGCCAGCGCCAGCACCGCACCGGCTACGAGAACTTCATCGGCAGTACGCTGGGCGTACGCGGGCAGCTGCGCCGCGACCAGATCGACATCGTGCAGAACGTGGACCAGTTCGCGCAGGCCTGGTGGCAATGGAGCCCGCGCTGGTCGTTGCTGGCGGGCGTGCGCCACAGCATCGTGCGCTTCGAATCGGACGATCGCTACATCACCGGCCGCAACCCGGACGACAGCGGCCACCGCCGCTACCGGGCGACCACGCCGGTGGCCGGCATCAGCTTCGAGGCCAGCCCGCGGTGGCGCCTGCATGCTGCTGTGGGCCGCGGCTTCGAGACGCCCACCTTCAACGAACTGGGCTATCGCGCCGACGGACAGGCGGGACTGGCACTGGATCTCGCGGCCGCGCGCAGCCGCTCCGTGGAAGTGGGCAGCAAGTGGCACGCACAGGATGGAACCCAGCTTGATGTCAGCCTGTTCCGTGCAGATACCGACGATGAGCTGGCTGTTGCCAGCAATATCGGCGGACGCAGCACCTATCGCAACATTGGCCGTACCCGTCGCCAGGGGCTGGAACTGCAGTACCGCCAGCCGCTGGCCGAGCAGCTGCAACTGCAGCTGGCCTGGACCTGGCTGCAGGCGCAGGTGCGCTCGCCCTACCTGACCTCCAATACCGTGGTTACCACCGGCAGCCGCCTGCCCGGCGTGCCGCGCCAGCAGGCATTCGCCCGGCTGCAGTGGACGCCGGGCGAATGGCAGTGGGCGCTGGAAACCAATGCCAGCAGCGACACGGTGGTGAACGACGTGGCCACCGAGCGAGCGCCGGGCTTCGCCCTGCTGCATCTGGAAGGTAGCCGCCGCTGGACCCTGCCCGGCGGCGAGCTGCGTGCCTTCGCCCGGCTGGAGAACGTGCTGGACCAGGCCTACATCGGCTCGGTGATCGTCAACGACGGCAACGGCCGCTTCTACGAGCCGGGACCGGGGCGGCGGGCCAGCGTGGGACTGCAGTGGTCGTGGCGCTAGGCGGCACGACCCGTCAATCAGGTGCCTTGGCCGGCACGAACGGTGAGGTCGGGTCGCTGGCCGGGAAGGTTTCCTCCAGTGCCTCATCCTGGTTGTCGCTGGCCCGCTGCTTGCGCTCGCGGCGCTTGAGCGGGCTTTCCTGCCCACCGCGATGGCGGTCGCCGCCGTCCTTGCGGTCCTGGGCCGCCTGTTCAGCCTCATGCTTCACCGGCAGGTGGTCGTCGCCCTGCGCGGCATCGAAGAAGGGGGCCCCGGTACCGCGGTAGTCGGCAGTGTCGGCGTCGCGCTTGCCACGCTGCTCGCCGGCAATGGGCGGGTGGTTTTCCCGCAGCGGGTCTCGGGAGGTTTCACGGCTCATGGTCTGGCTGCCTGCGCTCGGGGGCTCCCACTACACCGCGGCGCAGGTAAAGCTGCCGCGAACCTGGCGTCATGAACATCTCGCTCACCCGCTGGTAACGGCACCGCGCGTATTCCTGCCCACCCGCCCCCGCTGCAGGAGCCGGCCATGCCCCGTCTTGAACGACCCGCACCGTCCGTGTTCAACGCCCTGCTGGATCCGCTCGGCCAGCGCACCGCGCAGCGCCGCACGCGTCGCCACGAAGACCCGCAGGCGGTGGCGCAGGATTACCTGCAGTACATGCTCAGCGATTACGAGGAGCGTCGCGGGCCCGGCCATCGCAACTGGCGTGATCTATGCCCGGTCTATGCCTTCGCGCTGACCACCCACGCCGCCGACTGGCCGCGCGGTGACGCCGCCGATACCTGCGAGGAACTGGCCGAGCACTGGGAACAGATGCGCGGACAGTCGCGGCTGAACTGGTCGCAGGCACGGCCGGCACTACCGCATCTGCGTAGAACCCACGTGCACGGCACCGACACGGATGGTTTACATCGCCGGGCTGAAGCTGGCTGTCCCCTGCCCCGTCACAGGTATCTCCATGGCCCGCCCAATCTGGACCGGCACGCTGTCGTTCGGTCTTCTCAACGTGCCGGTGTCGCTGATGTCCGGCGAACGCAAGGTCGACCTGCAGTTCCGCATGCTCGATTCGCGTGATCGCAAACCGATCCGGTTCGAGCGGGTCAACGCCGATACCGGCGAGGAAGTGCCCTGGAAGGACATCGTCAAAGCCTACGAGTACGACAAGGGCAGCTATGTCGTGCTGGAGGAAGGCGATATCCGCTCGGCCGCGCCGGAAAGCCACGAAGCGGTGGAAGTGGAATCGTTCGTGGATGCAGCGCAGATCGATCCGCGCTACTACGAGAAGCCGTATCTGCTGGTGCCAGGCAAGAAGGCTGAGAAGGGTTATGTGCTGCTGCGCGAGACGCTGCGAAAAACCGGCAAGGTGGGCATCGCGCGGGTGGTGGTACGCACGCGTGAGTATCTGTGCGCGGTGATGCCGCAGGCAGACGCGCTGGTGCTGATGATCCTGCGCTATCCGCAGGAACTGGTGGACCCGGACGACTACGCGCTGCCCACCGGAAAACTCTCCGACTACCGCATCACCGGCAAGGAATCGGCAATGGCCGAGCAGCTGATCGAGTCGATGGCCGGCGACTGGGATCCCTCGCAGTACCACGACGAATTCCGCGCGCGCCTGCAGCAGGTGCTGAACAAGCGCATCAAGTCCAAGGGCGGCACCACCCGGGTGGAAGAGGAGCCGGCACCGCATGAGGATGCGGCCACCAATGTGGTCGACTTCATGGCGCTGCTGCAGAAAAGCCTGGACGCGAACACGCGCACACCGGCGAAGAAGACGGCGGCCCGCAAGGCGCCTGCGAAGAAGGTGGCAAAGAAGGCCGCCAAGAAGACCACGCGGCGCAAGGCAGGTTGAGTCATGTCGCTGCACCAGTACCGGCGCAAGCGTCGCCTCGGCGGGGGTAGCGGCCAGACGCCGGAGCCAGACGACACCCCCGCCCACGGTGACCCGAAGCGACGGCCAACGTTCGTCATCCAGCTGCATCACGCCAGTTCGCGCCACTACGATTTCCGCCTGGAAATGGACGGTGTACTGAAGAGCTGGGCCGTGCCGAAGGGGCCTTCGCTGCGCATCGGCGAGAAGCGGCTGGCGGTGGAAGTGGAAGACCATCCGCTGTCCTACGCCGGCTTCGAAGGAGACATCCCCGAAGGTCATTACGGTGCCGGCCACGTGGAGATCTTCGATCACGGCACCTGGGCCTGCGAAGGTGATCCATTGCAGGCGCTGGCGGCGGGCAAGATCGACTTCGTGCTGCACGGGCAGCGGTTGGCCGGCGCTTGGAAGCTGGTGCGCACGGCGATGAAGGGGCGTCAGGTGCAATGGCTGCTGATCAAGCGCGATGATGAGGAAGCGCGCGATGCCGAAGCGGACGATCTATTGCAAGCGCCCGTGCCGAAACGCTCATCGGCGGCGAAGACGCGCACGGCGGGAAGGACAGAGCGCGCTGCACCGGCCGCACGCAGGGCTATCCGCAAGGCCGATGCACGCTGGCATGCGCGCGCGCTGAAACTGGACGGCGCACGCGACACGCCCTACCCCCGCGCCTTCAAACCGCAATTGACCGATCACCGCGGCAGCGCGCCGGATGGCGAGCACTGGCTGCATGAGATCAAGTGGGACGGCTATCGACTGCTGGCTGATCTGCACGATGGCGAAGTGAAACTGCGTTCGCGCAATGGCCTGGACTGGACGGCCGATTTTCCCGAAGTCGCGCAGGCCATCCGGGCGCTGCCAGTGCGCGACGCGCGCCTGGACGGTGAACTGGTGGTACTGGATGCACAGGGCCGCAGTGACTTCGCAGCACTGCAACGGGTGATCGACGGCAGTTCGAAACAGCCGCTGCGCTACATCGTCTTCGACCTGCCAGGTGTTGCCGGTACCGATGTCAGCCGCGCGCCCTTGCTGGAACGCAAGGCGCTGCTGAAAACGCTGCTGGGCAATGTACCCGGCATCCTCGCCTTCAGTGAGCATGTGATCGATCACGGGCCACAGGTGTTCGCTGCCAGTGGCAAGGCGGGTTTCGAGGGCATCGTGAGCAAGCAGGTGGATGCTCCGTATGTGAATGCCCGTGCGCGCAGCTGGGTCAAGGTCAAGCACGAGGACACCGACGAGTTCGTGATCGTCGGGCACACGGCACCCAAGGGTTCGCGGGTAGGATTCGGCTCGTTGCTTCTGGCCGCGCAGGACAAGGCCGGCCTGCGCTATGTTGGTCGCGTGGGCACCGGCTTCGACGATGAAAGCCTGCGCGCGCTGCACAAGGCACTGCAGCCGCTGGCGGTGAAGTCCCCCGTACTGCCGTTGCCGGCGCATGTGCCGTTCGGTGCGTCCAGCGTGCGCTGGGTGAAGCCGCTGGTGGTGGCCGAGGTCGCCTTCCGTGGCTGGGGCAAGGAAGGGCTGCTGCGCCAGGCTAGTTTCAAGCGGCTGCGCAACGACAAGCAGGTGGAGGATCTGGAAGTGAATGCTGCAGACGTGGACGCCGCAGGCGAGGTGCAGATCACGCACCCCGAACGCGTGGTATTCCGGGATCAGAAACTCAGCAAGGGCGACGTGGCCGACTATTACCGGCAGATGGCGCGCTGGATCCTGCCGGAGATTGCCGGCAGGCCGTTGTCGCTGCTGCGTTGCCCCGACGGTGCTGGCAAGGCCTGTTTCTTCCAGAAGCATCATGGCCCCGGCTTGGGTGACGCCGTGCATGCGGTGCCACTGCAGCAGAAAAGTGGTCGCGAGAACTACGTCTACATCGACGACGCGCGTGGGCTGCTCCAGCTGGTGCAGATGAACACGCTGGAGCTGCATCCGTGGGGTGCGACGGTAGACGACCCGGAGCATCCGGACCGTCTGGTGTTCGATCTCGACCCCGGCGACGGCGTGAGCTGGGCGCAGGTGAAAGCTGGGGCGCGTGATGTCCGCGATCGCCTGTTGCAGATCGGCCTGCAGAGCTTCGTGCGGCTGTCTGGCGGCAAGGGCGTGCACGTGGTGGTGCCGCTGCAGCCGAAGGCGGACTGGGAGGAGGCCAAGGCGTTCTGCGAGGCTTTTGCCCAGGCGATGGCACTGCAGCAGCCTGACCGCTACGTAGCGACGATGAGCAAGGCGAAGCGCAGCGGGGTGATCTTCATCGATTGGCTGCGCAACACGCGCGGGGCTACCAGCGTGTGTTCGTGGTCATTGCGGGCGCGCGCGAGCGCTGGCGTGGCGGTGCCGTTGCGCTGGGAGGAACTGGCGAAGGTGACCGCCGCCGATGCGTTCCCGATGACCAGGGCGCTGGCGCGTGCGAAACGGCTGAAGGGTGACCCCTGGCAGGGCATCGAACGGTTGAAGCAGACGCTGCCGCCGCTGAAGCGGTAGTGTCGGCCGCTGGCCGGCAACCTCGGCATCCCACCGTTGCCGGC
>NZ_JAPTFX010000280.1:0-1269 GCF_030985895.1 Stenotrophomonas sp. Sm6012
CGGCATCCATGCCGCGGACACCCCCGCGTGCCAACCGAGGTTGGCAGCTACCAGAACCGGGGGTTCATCTGTGCCTCACCTGGGTGGCAGCGGAAGGTTCATGCTGTACGGCCACGCAACGCACAGGACATCGCAACACCATGGCAAGGACCCGGGTCGGCATCATCTTCGGGGGCAAGTCCTCCGAGCACGAAGTTTCGCTGCAGTCGGCGAAGAACATCCTCGATGCCCTCGACCGCGAGCGCTTCGAGCCGGTGCTGGTCGGCATCGACAAGCAGGGCCAGTGGCATCTGAGCCAGCCGGACACCTTCCTGCTCAATGCCGATGATCCGTCGCGCATCGCGCTGCATCGCTCCGGGCAGTCGCTGGCGGTCCTTCCCGGCACGGAGCAGGCGCAGCTGCAGCCCTCCGATGCGGCCAGCGTGCTGGGCCAGATCGATGTGGTGCTGCCGATCGTGCACGGGCCGCTGGGCGAGGACGGTGCGCTGCAGGGCCTGCTGCGCATGGCCAACCTGCCCTTCGTGGGTTCGCCGGTGCTGGGCTCGGCGGTGGCGATGGACAAGGATGTGACCAAGCGCCTGCTGCGTGATGCCGGGCTGCAGGTAGCGCCGTGGCTGTGCATCCGTCGCCATCAGGCGGCGGCCGTCGATGTCGAGGCGGTGATCGCGCAGCTCGGCCTGCCACTGTTCGTCAAGCCGGCCAACCAGGGTTCATCGGTGGGTGTAAGCAAGGTCAAGGACGCGGCCGGCTTTGCCGAGGCACTGGCGCTGGCGTTGCGCTACGACCACAAGGTGCTGGTGGAGTCGGCGGTGGTCGGCCGCGAGATCGAGTGCGCGGTGCTGGGCAACGGACAGCCACAGGCCAGCGTGTGCGGCGAGGTGGTGGTGCACGACGAGTTCTATGCGTACGACACCAAGTACATCAACGAAGGCGGTGCCGACGTGGTGGTACCGGCGGACATCGACGCTGCCACCCAGGCGCGCATCCAGAAGATCGCGCTGCAGGCCTATCAGGCGCTGGAGTGTGCCGGCATGGCGCGCGTGGATGTGTTCCTCACCGCAGACGGCGAGATCGTCATCAACGAGGTCAACACGCTGCCGGGCTTCACCCGCATCAGCATGTACCCGAAGTTGTGGGGTGCCAGCGGCGTGGACTACACCAGCCTGATCACGCGGCTGATTGAACTGGCGCTGGAGCGCCATGAGGGAGACAGGCGGCTTCTGTAGCGTCGAGCCATGCTCGACTCATGAAAAGCGGTCGAGCATGGCT
>NZ_JAPTFX010000281.1:0-1254 GCF_030985895.1 Stenotrophomonas sp. Sm6012
TGACCTGCCCCCCGTTTTCCGGGCCAACCTGATCTTAGTAGAGTCCGTCTCACAAGAGGACGGACATGAAGAAGCGATACACCGAAGAGCAGATCATCGGCTTCCTGAAGCAGGCGGCCGCCGGCACGCCGGTCAAGGAGCTTTGCCGCAAGCACGGCTTCAGTGACGCGTCGTTCTACCTGTGGCGGCGCAAGTTCGGCGGCATGGATGTGCCCGACGCCAAGCGCCTGAAGGCACTGGAAGCGGAGAACGCGCGGCTCAAAAAGCTGTTGGCCGAGTCGATGTTGGACAACGAAGCGCTGAGGATCGTGGCGCGGGGAAAATACTGAGCCCGCCGACGCGACGGGCTGCCGTCGCGGACGTGCGGGCGAAGCTGGGCCTGTCGGAGCGGCGGGCCTGCCGGGCACTGGGCTTGTCACGCAGCGTGTTGCACTACCAGCCGCGCATGGCGAACGCGCCGTTGCAGGCCAGGCTCGTTGCGTTGGCGGGCGAACGTCGCCGGTTCGGCTACCGACGGCTGCACATCCTGCTGGAACGGGAGGGCTGGATCGCCAACCACAAGCGAATCTACCGGCTGTACCGCAACGCTGGCCTGGCGGTGCGCAAGCGCCGCAAGCGCGATCGCGTGGCCGTCGAGCGCCGTCCGCTGCAGCTGCCGTCGGGGCCCAACCACACCTGGTCGATGGACTTCGTCTTCGACGCCCTGGCCAACGGGCGCCCGATCAAGTGCCTGACGGTGGTGGACGATTGCACCAAGGAAGCGGTGGAAATCGCCGTCGGCCGGAGGATAAATGGCCAGAACGTGGCCGACATCCTGGATGCGGTATGCCGTTTCCGCGGCTACCCCGCGGCGATCAGGACCGACCAGGGACCCGAGTTTACCGGCCGGGCGCTGGACCAGTGGGCGACCGCCAACGGCGTGACGCTTGTGCTGACCCAGCCAGGGAAACCCACGCAGAACGCCTATGTGGAGAGCTTCAACGGCAAGTTCCGGGACGAATGCTTGAACGAAAACTGGTTTATCTCGCTCGAGCACGCACGGGCGGTAATCGCCATCTGGCGCAAGGACTACAACGAGGTGCGTCCGCACAGCTCACTGCCCAAATGCACGCCTGCCGAGTTCGCCGCCGCGCTGCGCAACGAAGGTGCCTTGACTGGTTCGACCGCTGATCGAAACCTGACCCACCGGAGCGGTATGCTCCCCAACCTGGACTCTACTAAGTAGCTAGTGGCCCTGAGAAAGGGGGCAGGTCA
>NZ_JAPTFX010000282.1:0-1240 GCF_030985895.1 Stenotrophomonas sp. Sm6012
TGGACCGGCCAGAGTTCTGTAGACACTCAGTTGCCGCTCTGCGCGTAGCGCCTTTCAAACTCTACCGGTGACACGCCGCCAGCGGAACCATGCCGGCGGATCGGGTTGTAGAACATCTCGATGTAGTCGAACACGTCCGATGCTGCCATGGCGCGTGTCGGGTAGATCCGTCGCTTGATCCGCTCCTTCTTCAAGACGCTGAAGAAACTCTCTGCAACGGCATTGTCGTGGCAGTTCCCGCGACGACTCATGCTCGGCACCATCCGGTGCGCTTTCAGGAACGACTGCCAATCGCTGCTGGTGAACTGACAGCCCTGATCCGAATGCACCAGCACGCCTGGGCCCGGCTTGCGCCGCCAAGCCGCCGCCACCAGCGCCTGCAGCACCAGATCGCTGGTCATCGTCGGCGCCGTCGCCCAGCCCACGATCTGGCGCGAATACAGGTCCATCACTGCCGCCAGGAACAGCCAACCTTCGTAAGTGCGGATGTAGGTGATGTCCGTGACCCAGACCTTGTTCGGGGCCTCTGGCGTGAAGTCCCGGTTGAGCACATTGGTCACCAGGCCCACGGGGCCGCCGCGATGGCGCGGCTTGCGGCCATACCCGACCTGCGCACGCAGGCCTTCTGCCTTCATCAGCCTAAGGACGCGGTGCCGGCTGCAGCGCTCGCCGGCCTCGCGCAGGTCCAGGGTGATCTTGCGGTAGCCGTACACCGTGCCGCTGGCCAGCCAGTGATGCTTGATCAGTCCCAGCAGACGCTGATCCTCGCGCTCGCGAGCGCTGGCGCCATGGCGCAGCCAGGCGTAGTAGCCGCTGCGCTGCACGCCAAGCACCCGGCACATCGCCACCAGACGGAACTCGCGGACGTGCGCACGCATGAACGCGTACTTCGCCCTTACCCCTTGGCAAAGTACGCGGCGGCTTTTTTTAGGATGTCGCGCTCCTCGGTCACCCGCCGCAGCTCGGCCTTGAGCCGGCGGATCTCGGCTGAGTCGGTCGGCGCTGCTGCAGCACCGGATGCCGGTGTCGCCTTCCTGGCGGCCTGCACCCATCCATAGAGCGTGTGCTTGGGAATACCGATCCGGGAGGCGACGTCCACCACCGTGAAGCCACGCTCGATCACCTGCTTCACCGCCTCTGCCCGGAACTCATCCGTGTACTGCTTGCTGTTGCCCATAAACACCTCGGTCATTGCCATCAATTATGGCAACCGGATGTCTACGAAAGGCTGGCCGGTCCA
>NZ_JAPTFX010000283.1:0-1230 GCF_030985895.1 Stenotrophomonas sp. Sm6012
GGCCGGCACTACCAACCCCTCTTCCGGTAGTGCCGGCCGCTGGCCGGCCAGCACAGCGCCAGCATTCAGCGTCCGGGCGTATGCTGGACCCCTGCCCCAAGGAGCCGCCGCATGCACATCGTGTACAAGGCCGACAACCTGTTCGATGCCCACCTGGTCAAGCACGCGCTGGAAGACGCCGGCATCCCCGCCTTCGTGTTTGGCGAGCAGCTGCTGGGTGGCATGGGCGAGCTGCCATTGTTCGGCGTACTGCGGGTCGGCATCCCGGATGCGGCGCGGCCGCAGGCGGAGGACATCGTAGCCTCGCTGGACTTGGGCCACGCGCCGGACGACCCCATTTCAGATGCAGACGACATTGCCGGCCTTCCGGCGTAGGAGCGCATCATGTTGGGAATTGGCCAGGGCATCCTCGGCATCGGGGCCTTCAAGCAGCGCCTGCCGCGCCCGGAAGAAGCGCTGCCGGGGCGCGAGCAGCCGCTGCCGCTGCACAGCAACCAGCACTTCGTGAACAGTCATCCGCTGAAGGACCGTTTCGCCGGCCTGCAGCAGATCCGCTTCGCGCTGGGCTGCTTCTGGGGCGCCGAACGCAAGTTCTGGAACGAGCCGGGCGTGTACAGCACGTCGGTGGGTTACGCCGGTGGCATCACCCCGAACCCGACCTATGAAGAGGTGTGTTCGGGCCTGACCGGCCACACCGAAGTGGTGCAGGTGGTGTTCGACCCGGCGGTGGTGAGCCTGGAGCGGCTGCTGCAGCTGTTCTGGGAAAGCCACGACCCGACCCAGGGCATGCGCCAGGGCAACGACACCGGCACCCAGTACCGCTCGGCGATCCACGCCACCGACGAGGCCCAGTACGCCGCCGCGCTGGCCAGCCGCGAGGCGTACCAGGCGCAGCTGGATGCGGCCGGCTACGGCCCGATCACCACCGAGATCGTGTACCCGGCACCGGCGTACTACTACGCCGAGGATTATCACCAGCAGTACCTGGCGAAGAATCCGAACGGTTACTGCGGTATCGGCGGCACCGGCGTGAGCTGCCCGATCGGGCTGGATGTGGAGGGGCCGCGCTGACGCGCGGTGGTCCGCCTGCGGCGGGCAGAATCTACGGCAGAAGCCAAAGCCAAAGCGGCTCTGGGTTGTTGTGAGTTGGGCGGGACGGGTGCAGATGGCGGGACACGCCGTAAACCCGTCCTTGGGGGCTCGGCCACGGCATCCATGCCGTGGACGGTC
>NZ_JAPTFX010000284.1:0-1205 GCF_030985895.1 Stenotrophomonas sp. Sm6012
AAAGACCGGTCGGGTCTGGGGGAAGTGGGGAGACTGGCCTGTCCAGGAGAAGGTCCGTCTCAACCTGGAAGACCAGCACGGCGATGGCGGCTGGTTCGCCTACCGTCGTCTCGTTCGGAGCTGGCGGTTGGCAGACGCGAGGTCAGCAGGTGATGCGTACCGCATCAGGTCTGCGCGGACCATGCTGCGCTGCCCGGATAAGTCCCGCGCCCGCCTGATCGGCTACAGCGAATGGATGCCCTACGAGGTCCAGATGGCCCTCATCGGCAACGTCGCCAGCCGGGGCTACCAGGTCACTTCGTGAGGGGGTGCGGGGCGTGCCCCGCGGATACCCGCTTCTGGGGCGTGAGCGCCCCCCTGCTGACCTGTTCTGTCACCCACTCAGACATGGAAGGGCAGGCCGGTGCCCGGCTGCCAACGGAGCGGGAGCGAGGGTGCGGCCGGGCACCGGGATGTCCGCCCTTGATTAGTGGTTACATAACAGCACGCGGGGGCCGTACACTGAACCCAGCCGCCCGCACTGCGGGCAAAGAAAACCCCCGCACAGGCGGCAACCTGCCGGGGGTCGTGGAGCCAGCGGATAGGAGCCGCCATGCCCGTACTGACAGTCTACCCGCACGGCGGGAAAGGTGGCGTCGCGCCCATGCGAAACAGCCACGCAAGAACCCCCCGAGGGGACGTTGAAGGATGGTCCGAAGGGGCCACCCGACGAAACACCGAATTCCTCATGTCGGTCAGGACCGACCGGCTCACCGGAGCTGGGGTTGCCCTGACCCTGACCCTTCGGGATTGCCCCGCTACTGCCGACGACTGGCACCGTATCCGGAAGGCATGGACGATGCGGATGCAGCGTGCCGGTATGCTCCGGCTGCACTGGGTGACCGAGTGGCAACGCCGAGGCGTCCCGCACCTGCACTGCGCGATCTGGTTTCCTGACGCTTACGACACGATTACCCCTACCCGCGCCTGGGTGGAGGTGGCGAGCGCCTACGGCGCCGGCCTCCGGGGGCAGCATGCCCGCATCATTGATGGCCCTGTGGGCTGGTTCCAGTACCTCGCGAAACATGCAGCTCGCGGGGTGAAGCACTACCAGCGCACTGCGGAGAGCATCCCCGAAGGCTGGAAGAAAAAGACCGGTCGGGTCTGGGGGAAGTGGGGAGACTGGCCTGTCCAGGAGAAGGTCCGTCTCAACCTGGAAGACCAGC
>NZ_JAPTFX010000285.1:0-1181 GCF_030985895.1 Stenotrophomonas sp. Sm6012
CCCTTGCGCCCCCGCCTCCCATGACGCTGACCCAGCTGCGCTATCTGGTTGCCATCGCCGACGCCGAGCTGAACATCACGCTGGCCGCCTCGCGCGTGCACGCCACCCAGCCGGGCCTGTCCAAGCAGCTCAAGCAGCTGGAGGACGAGCTCGGCTTCCTGTTGTTCGTGCGCAAGGGACGCAGCCTGGAATCGGTCACCCCGGCCGGTACCGAGGTCATTGCCCGCGCCCGTGCGGTGCTGGCCGAGGCCAACAACATCCGCACCTATGCCGCCAACCAGCGCCGCGAGAGCCAGGGCCAGCTGATCCTGACCACCACCCACACCCAGGCGCGCTTCGTGCTGCCGCCGGCGGTGGCGGCGATCAAGCAGGCGTATCCGCAGGTCAGCGTGCATCTGCAGCAGGCCGGTGAAGCCGACGCGCTGGACCGCTTGAACCAGGGTGACGCCGATATCGCCATCATCAGCACGGCCGGTGGTGAACCGACCGATGGCATCGCCGTGCCGTTGTTCCGCTGGCGGCGCCTGGTGGTGGTGCCCAAGGGCCACCCGCTGGACCGCGCCGGCCGCGCGCCGGACCTGGCGGCGCTGGCCCGGCAACCACTGATCAGCTACGAATCCTCGACGCGGCCGAATTCCTCGCTGCAGCGAGCCTTCGCTGCCCACGGCCTGGTGCCGGACCTGGCGCTGACCGCGCTGGATGCCGATCTGATCAAGACCTACGTGCGTACCGGGCTGGGCGTGGGCCTGCTGGCCGAGATGGCGGTCAGTTCCAACGATGAGGACCTGCGCTCGTGGCCGGCCCCGGCGCCGATCACCGAGTGCATTGCGTGGGCGGTGCTGCCGCGTGACCGCGTGCTGCGCGATTACGCGCTGGAGCTGGTGCATGTGCTGGCCCCGCAGATCGATCCGCGCGACCTGCGTCGGGTGCTGGATGGCAACCAGGCGGCGGCGTGGCCGGTTCCCCCGACCTGGGAGTCACTGACCCAGACCATCACGGTGTGAGGTTGGTCGAGCAGGGCTTGCAGCCCTGCACCTGCTGCGGCATGCAAGCAACAGCAACAGCAGAAGCGGCATTCAGTGGGATGGCGGGGCGGTGTGGGCAGTCAGGACACGCCGTAAACCCATCCATGGGGGCTCGATGGCGCCATCCATGGCGCCAACGGTCCTGCCTGCCCACAC
>NZ_JAPTFX010000286.1:0-1080 GCF_030985895.1 Stenotrophomonas sp. Sm6012
GCCTTGCAGCCCTCGGGCTGTCCGGCCTGCTTGCCGCTGCCCTCCCCCTTGCCGCCCAGGCCGCCGAACGATGCGGCCCGGATGCGATGCGCGACCACCCGCCACAGGTCAACATCCGCGTCGACAACGACCTGTTCGGTGGCCGCCACCAGGACCAGGGCTACACCAACGGCGCCCAGCTGACCCTGGTCTCGCCGAACCTGGTCGACTACACCGACGACCCCTGCCTGCCCCGGATGGCGCGGTGGGTGAACCAGTACCTGGAAGGCCTGCACCCCGGCAGGTTCGAGCAGCAGAACATGATCTTCAGCATCGGCCAGGGCATCTTCACCCCGACCGATCCGGCCCGCCGCGACCTGATCAAGGATGATCGACCGTATGCCGGCGTGCTGATCGCCAGCTTCGGCTTCAACGCGCGCAGCGGCGACCGCCTGCAGACCACGCAGCTGACGCTGGGCGTGGTCGGTCCGTGGGCACAGGGCAAGCAGGTGCAGAATGCGGTGCACAACATCCTCAACGACAAGAAGTTCGAGGGCTGGGACAACCAGCTGCACAACGAACCGCTGTTCATGCTGACCCACGAGCGCATGCGCCGCTGGCCGGCCGATGCCAGCGTCAATGCCGGCGGCTGGGGCTGGGATGCGATCAGCCACTATGGCGGTGCGATCGGCAACCTGGAGACCAAGGCCAACGCCGGCGGTGAAGTGCGTTTCGGCTGGAAGCTACCCGATGATTTCGGCAGCACGCCGCTGCGTCCGGCCGGCGAGAACACCGCGCCGACGCGTGGCGGCCGCCCCAGCGGCTGGTCGTGGCACCTGTTCGCCACCACCGACGCGGCGTGGGTGATCCGCGACATCACCCTGGACGGCAACACGTTCCGCAGCAGCCACAGCGTGGACAAGCGCCACGTGGTGGCCCAGGGCGGCTATGGCATCGCGGTGATGCGCGGACGTTGGAAGTTCGCGGTCGCGCGCTACCACAGCACCCGCGAGTTCTACGGCCAGCGCCAGTCGCCGGTGTTCGGCAGCTTCACCATCAGCCGCTCGCTGTAAGCGAGGGGCGGATGGTGAAGCGGGTAGG
>NZ_JAPTFX010000287.1:0-1025 GCF_030985895.1 Stenotrophomonas sp. Sm6012
GCGAACATTTGGTGGCGAGCCCTATTCAACACCGCGAGAACAAAAGCAGGCGTTTGACAAGGCTATCGGCTCGGTTAAGTTGAGGGTGCGATGAAAACTGAGGTCGATGTGTCGTCAGAGAAGAAATCGCTTGATATCGAAATCGGAATCATCTCCGATCTGCGGGTCAAGCACGTTGTGGAAAATGTATTCTGGCGGGAGGGTGATCCATCAGGCATCGCGGCTACAGGCGCCATTGCCGCCGCACTGGGGCTGAGTGGCCCTGCAGCTGGAATGGCGATGATGTCTGCTGAGGAAATGGCTGAGCCAGTTACCAGAGTGGAGTTCCGGCTTGGCGAAACCCAAGTGGAAGGGTTGCTTTGGAATTGGCCATTCAGTGAAGGAGATCGAGTAAAAATCGTTGGAAGCAGGGGCGATAATAAAAAATTCTTTGCTCTGTCAGTGCTGGATGAGGATAAGAGACTGATCGTGTCATACCCCCATATTAGCTCTGGGAGTGGCGCGCACTGGATCGGCGTCTTGAAATACACGCTGATATTCGCATTGCCTAGTGCTGCACTATTTACTCTCTCGATCGGAGTGGCGTCGATTGACGAAGCGCCGTTGGACTGGTTCTTTCTGAAATGGTTGATATACACATTTTCTGGTTGCGTTTTTGTTTCTTGCATAATTGGAGCTGGGATCGGTTCTCGCTTTGCGCGTTATACAAGAATGGCTGACTCAATTTTCAAGTCTCTTGGTTGGGTCAACGGAAAATATATCAATTTAAGACGTATCACGAAGTTGAATAAGAGTGTGGATGACCATCCTGCTTTGGGTGATACGTACTTCAGGTACTGACTTGAGCTGAGTCGTGGTAACCAGGAGTGGTTGTCCGTTATGGCTGCCAAACGCCGTCAGTATGTGTTTTCAGTTTGCCTGCTCCGCAAGCTGGAGACGGCGCAGAAAGAGGCTGCGCCCTCCACCGCCAGTGCCCGCATCCTTCGCGACAGTGGCGTTGATCGCTTCGTCACTACCGCAGGTGC
>NZ_JAPTFX010000288.1:0-1015 GCF_030985895.1 Stenotrophomonas sp. Sm6012
CCCCGCCCCCCGTTTCGTTTTTTCAAAAAAGGTAAGGAGCCCCCACCCATGCCCTGGATCTACCTGCTGCTGGCCGGCCTGTTCGAGATCGGTTTCGCCCTTGGAATGAAGTACTCCGAAGGCTTCAGTAAACCCCTGCCCACCGCTGCCACGGTGGTGTCCGCCCTGATCAGCCTGTACCTGATGAGCCAGGCGATGAAGAGCATCCCGGTCGGCACGGCCTACGCGATCTGGACCGGTATCGGCGCCATGGGCGTGGCGGTGCTGGGCATCTACCTGTTCAACGACAGCGCATCGCCGGCCCGCCTGGCCTGCGTCGGCCTGATCGTGGCCGGCACTACCTGGGGCTTACAGCCGGTAAGCGATGGTCTTCATCACCCTGGAGGCCAGCGCCATCGCCCCCGGAATCGGGAACGGCAGGCGGCGGGCGCCGGCCTGTTCGGCGTGTTCCGCATGGCGGGCCTCGTCGTCCTTCATCACCTGGATGACGGCGCGGCTGCGCAGGTCACCTGCCGGCAGGTCGACCAGGTGCTCGTCCAGATGGGCCTCCACCTGGCGCTCGGTTTCGACCACGAAGCCCAGGTTCCAGCCGTCACCGCGCAGCCCGGCCAGGGTGCCGATGGTGTAGCTGCCGGCGTACCACAGCGGGTTGAACAGGCTGGGACGGCTGTCGAGCTCGCCCAGCCGGGTGGCGCACCAGGCCAGGTGGTCGGTCTCTTCCTGGGCGGCTTCCAGCAGGTGTTCACGCGTGGCCGGGTCGCGGGCCACCGCCGCCTGGCCGAAATACAGGCCCTGCGCGCAGACCTCGCCGACGTGGTTGATCCGCATCAGGCCCGCCGCGTGGCGGCGCTCGGTGCTGTCCATGCCCGGCTCGTCGGTGTCCGCGGCCGGGTAGGGGCGGGCCGCCGGCGGGTTGCCGAACACCGTGTCCAGGGCGCGCTGCGCCTCGGTCAGCAGGTGGTCCAGCGGGGTGGTCTGGCGGAGTGCGGTCATGGCGGTACGGGTGGGGCGGGGG
>NZ_JAPTFX010000028.1:0-39334 GCF_030985895.1 Stenotrophomonas sp. Sm6012
CCCATAGGGCGCGTCGGGATGAAGCAGACACATCCGCTCCGCTGGCCGGCGGGGCGAAGCCCCCGGCGCTGTGGCTGTTGCTCTTCGCTCTTGGCTTTTCCTCAGATCCGAATGGATCCGTGCGCCCTTCGGCGCACCCTCAACCTTTAGGTTTGAAAAACCTAGAGCTCTAGAGCCTAAAGCCTGCAGCGAATTTTGACAGACGTATGGCATCGACTTCTTTCATTGAATCAACGCGTTGCTGCGATATAACTAGAAAATTAGCGTCATCAATCGCCGCCCCATTTGTCACTGATCGCCACCCCTTCCCAGCCACGAGTGTCACTGATCGCCTCCCCGGTTTCGTAAACCGTCACTGATCGCCGCCCCATCCGTCACTGATCGCCGCCCTCGATGTCACTGATCGCCGCCCCCTGATTTACGGGACTAGTACGCACTTCTTGCATCGCGGCTTGACGCCGTGCCACGTGGATTTAGTGTCGTACATGAACATTCCAAAGACCTCCCCCGAAAGCCCCGGACATCTCGCTGATGCCACTCGCGCCGACAAATTTCCCGAAACCTTTACCCAAGTTCCCATTGCGTTTATCCGCAGCGAGCTATTTAGCGTGGCGAAAACCGGAAAGAAGCGTGACAGCGTGGCACGTCAGGACGACGACGCTACTAAGGTGATCGCTTTTGAACGAGGTTCGCTGGGCATCGACATTCAATGCCAAGGCCCGCACCTCAATCAGGAACACTTGCTGGCCTGGCAATCCACCATATATCTGGGACGCCTCATCAATGGATTATCCGGCGAACGGTTCGTCGTCCCTGCTGCCGAAATCCTACGACAAATGGGCAGGGACTACCGAGATCAGGACCAACGCGATTCTTTGTGGGATTTGCTTTCAGACCTCCAAGGTACCCGCGTGTTCCTGACCTCCCATCGCAGCCGCTACGTTGGATATCTGCTTAATTCAGTTCAAAAGGATGAAGTGACGAAGATGCTCTCTATCCGTCTCAACCCGGATCTTGCGAAGCTTCTAGACAACGAAACGCTGGACAACGACATCATGCGCATGGCCAGCCTTGGCCGAAACCTGCTTGCCATGTGGCTGCATAACTACTTCGCCAGTTGGTCTTCTTATCGCAACGTGAGCGTCCAGGAGCTTCATGGGCTCTGTGGAACGAATTTGGATCTACGGCGCTTTCGCTACCGGGTGAAGGAAGCTGGCGCGAAGCTTGAAGCTTGCAAGCGCTCCTACATCACCAAATTCCGAGTTGGCGATGACGATGTGGTCTACGTTGAAAAGAAGCCAACCAAGGTGAAACTGTTGAAGCCCGAGACCCTGCCTGGTGTCGAACGCTCCAATGCTCAAACCGATGCCGCCCGTAAAGCAGCGGCAGCTCGCGCCGTGGTAAACATGTAAGAGAAACGGCGCCCTGGGGCGCCGTTTTAGTTGCCTTAAATGGATTTCATCAGCTTAGTCGTCATTGCCTGCTCCCATCTGACGTGCAAGCTTTCGAAGCTGCGACCTGACATTGAGGCGTTGGCGCGGGTCACCATCCGACCTGCCAGTCGTCAGTACACGGGGCTGTCCGTTATGCGCAACCAACAATCGCAGGTGCCCGGACGCATGGTTCGAGACGGACACGACGGCCAAGCCTTCTTGGCGAACCATCGTCTCAACGCAGCGCCGCCACTTACGTTCATGCGACATGGCGCACCTCCGTCTTCCGCCGAAGAGAAACCTTGGTACGCTTGGTACTACCCGAGAACAGCTTCGCGCCGCCCCGGAGCGTCTCCATCCGCGGCCTTGCTTCGCGATAGACCTGACTCGGCTGCGGGTCAGGCTTACCCTTCTGCGCGCAACGGATCCGGCGCCGTGCGATGGCCATGTACTGGGCTTCCAGCTCGAAGCCGATGAAGCTGCGGCCCGTCCTGGCAGCTGCCACGCCCGTAGTGCCCGATCCCATAGTCAGGTCCAGCACCGTGTGTCCCGGATTGGAGTAGGTCTTGATCAACCACTCCATGAGGGCCACGGGCTTTTGCGTGGGATGCCAGCCACGCTCCCAGGAGAAGAACTGAACGGAACGCGGATACCGCGTGCCACTGTTCTTGGCAGCCTTGCGCGGCATGCCCGCCATGCCGCCAGCTTGCCCGCCGCTGTACATGCCAGTCGAAGCAGCAAACGGCTTGCCGCCGACCATCTGCGGGTTGTAGCGAGCCTGCTTGCGGCAGAACACCAAGATGTCTTCATGCACCTTCATCGGCTGGCGCTTGGCCAGCAGCGGATTGGTGCCATTGGACTTCTCCCACACGATCGTGTGGCGCAGGTGCTTCAACCCATAAGGGTTCGACTGAGCCAGAACGAAGGTGAAGGGAGATTGCGCGGTAAAGACGAACACGCACTCGGGCGTACCGACGCGATACAACTCCTGCCACATCGTGGCCAGGTCGATGACCGTGTCCCACTTGCAGCCCGTGGTGCCATAGGGCAAGTCGGTCAGCACCAGATCGACGGAGGCGTCCGGCAGCTTTTTCAGCTGGGCGAGGCAGTCGCCGCGGGTGAGGGCAACAGAAACGCCACCGCCCGCAAGGGCAGTGGTGCGACAGGTGGAACGGGGAAAACGACGAGCAGCAATCTCCACGATGAGGGCCTATAAGACCCACCGCGCAAGGGCGGTGGGGCGATAGGCGATCGCGAGAAATCTCTTCCAGCCGATTGCTGGGTTAGAGCACTGTCCCGGACGTTACCGGGCACTTTTGAGCCTCGTCATAGCCGGCCTTGCGGTACCGGTCGAGCCCCCTTTGTAGCCCAGGGCCATTGGCACAGATGTGACTCTGTTGGGCAAAGCGTACTCCTGCTGCACCCCGACATTCAACGGGTGCCTGCCCGGACCAGCACTGCCAATTTGTTGCTGTTTAATAGGGTCAATGTATTTTCCTTGGCGACATTTATGCAGCCCCATCAAGCATTTGTGCGATAACTAAACGAATGCAAAACGGCCCTCAGAAGAGGGCCAGTTGCGGAGGCGTAAGCCGGACTTGTTCGCCCAGTAGCCATAGGATCTGGGCGCGGCACCGGCCGATGTGGTGGGACACGGCACGAAGCGCGTCTGCCAGCCCTGCTTCCGGGCCAGAGACCCGATAGGCAATGCCCAGATCGTAGTTGGACAACGCGTCCAGTCGGCGGGCGCGCAGATCATCATAGCGCCGGATGTAGCGTCGAAGCTCATCCTGGTACTCGCCCAGTGCTGCGGGCAGTTGCTCGCGGCGGCTGTTCTCGTTCTCCGACAGGTCAGGCCACAGCAGGGCGTTCAACTGATGCCAAGGTTCGATGTCGTCTGGGTTCGGGAAGGCTTGGGTTATCTGCTCGATACGGGCGGTGTCTGCGCTGGCACGGAGCTGGGCAACTTCGGATTCAAAGCTCATGGCGGTCTCCTTCGGGTGGGAGACCAACGAAGCTCGGGCGAACATGGGATCGGGCACCGTAGGGCGGAACATCGTGGAGCAGGCGACTCCGAACCGTAGGTTCGTCAATGACGCAGCCCTAGGCTGCGGCGTCGCCTTGCGCGGGCACACGACCGTGCTGCCGTGTGTCGAAACCCGACGGGATCGCTAAGATGGGGTCGAGCCCTATATGTCCGAGAAGAGCCAATGGTCGATCAGTCCCTACTTGAGCGTCTTGAAACCCTGATCGACTGGGATGACATGCAACCGGAAGAGAAGTACGAGGCGTGTCGCCAGGCAGGTTTACTCGTCTTGTTGAACAAGGGTGTGGGTGCCTACACCTACGAAGAACTTGAAGCTGAGTCCATAACCAATCGGGAAGACTTGGAGGACACCCTCGGCTACTACATCACCGACCCTGACGACGCGACTGGCTACTACTACAACATTTCGGATATCGACCAAATGCGGGGCGATGAAGTGATGCCACTGTTGTGCGATCTATTCTCCGAACTGGAGGCTGCTGACGAAGCCGACTTCGACGATTGGTTGCGCGCCTTCATCCATCGAACACGCTTGGGGCAGATTGCTGGCCAAAGAACATCGACAACTGAGCCAGGCGAATTGTGAGTAAAGTTCACTAGGCTTCCGGATCTAGTTGTCCGAAGTACGCATGCGCCGCTTCATAGGGTGGCCGCACTAATCGATCCATGGCCTCTGGGTCTAGCGGTGACAGCGACATGGCCACCCCAAGCGCGAGTTGGGCAAACACCAGGATGTTGTCCACGGCGTGGATCAGCTCGTCCCACTCGATGGTGATGTCGCCCCAGGCGTCGTGCTGGGTGTAGATCGCCAACACCTCCTTGCCACCGTGGACTAGGCCAGACAGGTCCTTGTAGTGGCTCTTTACTGTCCGTAGCAGCTTCTCTTCATCCCAGCCCAAGTGTGAGGCGGCCTCCTTAGCCACATCGGCCAGATAGCGCTTGTTCTTTCCGCGGTTTGCGATCCTTCCGGTACGGCGGAAGGTGGCGACTTCTCGTTCGCTGGCCGCCTTTGCAAAGAACGCTGCTCGCAAGACGTACTCCATCTGAGCCCGCTGCATGATCATCGCAGCCACCCACGACTTCTCAGGCTGATTGATGAGCAAGGCATAGATAGCCTCGGCCGTGTCCATTGAAGCCAGCACGAGCGGCAAAACGGTGGCCGTGCGCTCAGAGCCGATATGGCCCATGTCAGACAGGGTGTTGCGCGTCTGGTGCAGGACCTTCAACGCATCGCTGCTTCGCTGGCGCAGGTTCTTGGAGTCGGCCATGGTTCCCCCTTTTGGGGGAAGTGTGCCGCACCTGAAAGTGGATTTCCTGCCAGACCAACGAAGATGCCGCCGCAACCGGTGGTTGCGTCAGCGGAAAGGAGTGGAGCCGCCCTGTCCTTCCTGGACGGCGAGCTTCACGGCCACACCAGACGAATGTCGGTGGTGGTTGTTCCGATCTGGCTACGCAGGCGGCAACGTTAGGATCTCCGAGTTCGGAGCTGGCGGCCATCGGCTCGCCGCCACGTTTCTTGTCAGAGAAATCCTCGGTAAGTCGTCAGCCTCATGCGCTACACGCACGCGCCGCATTGGTCGACTCAGACAACATATCCACGGACGGAGCTGCGACCGACAGGTCGCAGGATGGGTCAAAGACCCCAACAAACGCATTTAATCGATAGGTTCATAAGTTTGCTTGTGGTTTCGCAGGCTCAGGGGTTGCCGAAATCGGCTTAGCTGCTTGCATGGATGAACCTTCCCCGGCTCCCCATCCATGAAAGCCATTCTTGCTGCACTACTGCTGTGTTTCGTCCTGCCTGCGGGCGCCATGACGGTCTCGCCCATGAGCCAGGCCCTGGAATCCACAGCCGCCACAGGATCCATCCGGATCCAGAACGATGCGAAGGGCAAGAAGCGCTATCAGATCGTCGTGGACCGCATGTCTGTCGGTCCGACGGGCCAGAAGGTCCTGACGCCTTCCAATGACCTGACGTTCTTCCCCTCGTCGCTGATCGAGCTAGCGCCGGGCAAAGTCCAGACCTTGCGCTGGAAGCGGAGCAACCCGGGCTCTGCGCAAGAACAGGCCTACCAGATCCGAATTACCGAACTGCCCCTTGATAGCTCCGATGCTGTATCAGGCGGACTGGGCGTGAACGTTCCCATCCCGCTACGCATGATCAACACCTGGGTGTTCGCGCCGCCTGGAGCCAAGCCCAGCTTGAAGTTACAGCGGGAAGACGGGTTTCTGGTCTTCCACAACGCCGGCACCGCCACGGCGCCGGTCTCGAAGGTTTCCTACGGTGGTCAGTCCGTTCCGGGTACGCACTTCGTGCTGCCAGGAGAACGCTTGTCATTGAAGGTGGAAGCCTCGTCTGCCGGAACAGTCAGCTTCCTTGGTCGAGGTGGAGTGCCGCAAACGCTTCCCGTGGAGTGAGCCATGAAGCGCTCCGCGTCGTTCCTTCTTGCGTTGCTGTTCGCCTTCCCTGCTTGGGCCGAAGAGACCTTGGTGTTGGTGGTCGTGGACGGTAAGCCGGTGAGCGATGAGCCGCGGATGCTTGATCCTGCAGAGCTGGCGTTCACGCCTACCGAGTGGCAGGCATGGGGTGCCGTCGTCCCCAGGGCGCTGCGCTCACGCGATCAGGTGTCGGCCAAGGATCTGGGCGTGGCCGTGGACTACGACGCTTTGGCGGCCGAAGTCCGAATCGTCATTCCCGCCTCCCTGCGCCCCGGCAAGAAGTTGGGCTACGCACCCCAACTCCCCGAAGCCGTGTCACCCGCACCCAAGGGGGTGATGGTGGACTACGACGTGGCGGCTGTCGTCCATGGTGATACGCGCAGATTGTCGCTGGGCCATGTCGCGCGATCGGGCGTTGGCGGTGGCGTGCTGACCACCACGGGACAAGCCAATTGGCTGGACGGCCAAGGTGAGTACATCCGCGGCACCACGACGTGGCAACGTGACAACTTGAAGAGCCGCACGTCGCTGCAACTGGGCGACGTGGGGGTGGCCAGCAACGGCCTGAACAACCCTGCTGTTCTGGGTGGCGTACGCATGGGCACTGATCGCCAGCTGACCCGCTACGGCGGGGGCTACGACATCCCATTGATTGGCGGCCTGGCTGATACCCGCTCCACGGCCGAAGTTCTGGTCAACGAACATCAACGGGCAACGGGACAGGTTCCGCCCGGCCCCTATGAGCTGTCGCCCGGCATCGCCGTTCCGGGCCTGAACCACGTGGAAGTCATCCAGCGCGATGAGTTCGGCCGCGAACAGTCTTTCTCGCGGTCGTTCTACACCCACCCCGACTTGCTGCGTCAGGGCAACAAGGAATGGGACGTGGCCGCAGGTACCGTGCGCACCAACCCGACGGAAGCCCACTATGACGGCTGGGCCGTCCAGGGCTCTATGCGCTATGGCCTGTCCGATCGCTGGACGGTCGGCACCACCACCCAGGCCGGCAAGGCCGGAGAGGAAGGGGGACGCAACCTCACGCTGCAGAACACCGTATCGCTGGGTAAGGCGGGCCTGGTCCAGACCGATGTGTCGACCAGCCAGCGCCACGATGGCGCACGCGGCAATGCTTTCCGCGTGGCTTATGAACGCCGTAGCCCCAACTGGTCCATGTCGGCTTCTCACCTGCGCAAGTCGGACGACTACTGGGAGATTTCCCAGCTGCAGAACAGTCCCTTCCGGATCCAGTCGCAGACCACCGCCGCCTTGGCCATCCATCCAAAGGGCGGGCCGTGGCGAGCCACACTGTCGTATTCCGACATCCGCCACAACGACCGCCGCCGGTTGCAGCAGGTCGCGGCCATCGCGTCCTTGCGCCAACAGCGTGCCACATGGCTGCTGGGTGGAAGCCACGACCTGCAAACAGGCGACAACCAACTGTTCCTGGGCGTCCAACTGCGCACCGACCGCGGCAACGTCATGGCCACGGCCAAAGCTGCTCCGAACGTCGGCCCCAGTGTCGATGCCATGTACAGCGGCCGGACTGAACTTGCCGGCCGGGACATGCGCTATCAGGTGGGCGGCACGCTGGGCGACACCTCCCAGGTCTATGGCCGCGTTGACACCAAGGTGGCGGGCGGTGACTTGACGCTGGAAGCTCGCCAGCTTCGAGGCCAGCCCCTGCTAATCCATGGCCGTTATGCCAACTCCGTTTGGATCGGCGAGGGCAATGTCCTCAATGGTCGCGGCTACAACCCCATAGGTTCGTTCGCGCTCGTGGAAGTGCCTGGTCAGGCCGGGATCGATGTCCGTGGTAGCAACCGACCCACGACGACCAACCGCAAGGGTTATGCGCTCGTGTCGGGCCTAAACGGCTTGACTCCCTCTCCGGTGGTGATGGACGCAGACCAGTTACCCATCGATCAACAGATTGAGGACAGCCAGCAAACGGTCGTGCCACCTCGCAAGGGCGGCGCCAAGGTGGTGTTCCCCTTGACTACGCAGACGGCTCGTCAGTGGGAAGTGCGGCTGGGCGAGACCTACGCGCCTGAGGCTGCGCGGGTTGTCTCCGAACAGGGTGAAGTCTTTCTTCTGGGTGCGCGTGGCGTGCTGGTGTTGGAGAAGACCGCCACGACAGCAACGCTGGAACACGAAGGCACGAAATGCGAACTGGTACTGCCCAAGGAAGGAGGCATCGTCGTCTGCCAGCCTTGACGAGGCCAACTTCTTTGCTTGACTGAAACCAACCATCGGGCTGAACAGCTTCGATGTGCCTCCCCCTCAATAGGATCTCCCCCAATGAAGAAGATTTACCCTCTTACGCTTGCCCTTCTGGCAGCACTCGTCACGGCTCCGGCCTTCGCCAACTCTGCAACTGGGACTGTGACAGCCAACGTGCCATCCACGTGCGAAATCACGTCTGTGGATAACGTTCACGGAGACCTGTCCCAGCACAGCTCTCAGATCCAGACCGGCGGCAACATTCAGGTCATCTGCAACAAGGATGCTGGTTACAGCATCACAACCTCCACGGTCGATGCCAACGGCCGTTTCTCCATTGCCGCAATCTCGGGAACAAGCGGCGCGACGATGGAGGTAGAGCTGCGCGAAACGGTGACCGGTGGTAGCTGGTCGAACAGCGACATCATGGGTGGTACGGGCACTGGCCTGACCCAATTCATCCCATTCCAACTGGTGTACAACCCGACCGGCGGCCCGCTTCCGGCGTATGGCTTCTACACCGGCTCGTTGACCTTCGATCTGACCTCGACGTTCTGACGCGACCGCTCTCCCCTCTTCGCTTTGCCAGACTGTGCGAACGGGGAAGTCTCATAGTCTGGTGGACTCCCGGAGCAATCCGGGGGTCCTTTGTCATCGGGGATAGAGGTGGATAGCAGCCTCGGCCAACTGTTTGCCGCGTTCGGCTATTCCTTCCTCGTCCCACGTCTCACGTCCCATCAGGGATCCGTTGAGGCGCAGCACGGTGTGATCGATGAATATCTTCTTCTTGGTCGTGTAATCCTTGTTCTGAGCCTGGCGGTTGACCGACAGGTTGAGCAAGGTCAGGTTCCCCAAGGTGGGGATAGCCTTGCTGCGGCGTTGAACATCTTGCTGGTGCGAAGACAGCGCGCCACCTGTCTGCTCCAACAATCTGGCTGCGTACGCCTCAGTGGACGTACCCTTGCTGCCATTCTTCAGAGGCCAATGCTCATACCAGGATTGCGGCATGACGTGGTCGATGTCCAGATTGGAAAGATCTGGAATGGTGGGCTCTTCGGTCTTTTTCGTCAGGCGCAACCACCCTTCCAACTCGGTCAGGATCATGCGGCAACGTGGCGCGTCAAGAATGCTTGTCGACAGCCCGCCGTACAACGCTGCCGTTTGTAGGGCGTGCGAGAACACAGCGTCATCCGGCCACACAGAAGCAGGGACTGTCGACTGGCCCAGCAGTGCGCGCATCGCCGCGTGGGTCTGGCTTCCCTGGCTCCACTGGCGCAGGACTGACATGAAGAAGTTATTGTAATTCTTCGGCGTGAGCCCACAGATCGCGCGCCGCACGATGTAAGAGACGATGTCGTTGAAGATTAGCGTCTTCTCTGCATCGTCAATGTCGGCAGTGGAAACCCGCAGCGCCAATGGGTGCGTGGTCGTGGTGTCGAATGGCCGCAGACGGTCGCCGAACCTGGCCACAGGCATGGCGCCCTTGCCGGTACTCAGCTGCAAATAGTGCTTGCCGTAGAGGTCCAGCATGTCCAATTGCTGTGTGGCTGTCCGACCCTGTCCGTAGTTCTTGAAATCAACGTACAGTCGCGACAGATCACCATCTTGGCCAGTTTCGGCTCGAATAGCTGAGAAGATTAGCCATTCCAGGCGCGGCTTGGTCATGCGGCCTCGCCGTTCCGGTTGCTTCCACTTTTCGGCGTCTTCGAATTGCTGCCACTTTTCCTTGTAGAGGTCCTGCTGGCTTTCCGTCTTGCGGTCCACCGTCATGAACAGATAGTTGCGAATGAGATCCGTGGCATGGAGTTCTTCACCACGCCCATTCAAGGTCTCGAAGATCACTTGGGCGTCATCGCCCTTCTCCAACTTGATCATGACCACTTTCAAGTCAGACAGCACGGCCATGATCAAGGCCTCGAACGCTGCTTCATTGCCCCCGTTCGCCCGCACCCACTTCTCGGCTTGCTCTGCGAAGTACCAGATGGCGTCCAGCGCAGGCGGGTGAACGATGGAGTTGACCCGGAACGAACCATGCTTTGTATAGTGAGCCGGATACTTGGCCTTCAATTCCTCACGGCTCTTGGCCGTCATCGCCTTGATGAAGTCTTCCTGGTCGGAGAAGGTCGGCCAGACCTTGAAGACCTCCACCTCTGCATCATCCATCGTCGACGGGTTCGGATTGTCCATGACGGCACCCAAGAATGAGTCCACGCCGTCGACCTTCATTTCTCGGCTTGCAAGCCGGATACCGGCCAGGATGTACTGCAGGGTCGTCAGCCGCTGCTGCCCATCGATGATGTGGTACGTCTCCACACCTCGCAGACCAGACTTGTCTTGTGGCTCCACGACAATCGCACCCAGGAAATGGGGAGCTGGGCCACCGCCTCCCAAGCGCTCCACCGCCTTGTCCACAATGTCCGCCCAGAGCAAGGGCCATTGCTTTCGCACCGACCAGACATATGGTCGCTGGTAGAAGGGCACCTTGTACTGCTTACGGTCCTGAAAGACCTGTTCGATCGTCCACGTATCCGACTTCATCCCCACTCCGGTTGCCACCCCTGACAGCCCATTATGCCCCCGGGGGTCGCTCTCAGCGATGAGACAGAACCTTGGTCGCAGGCCTTGAGATGGCTCCGGAGCAGGATCCACAAGCAGGCATAGCCCCGCGATACCTTGCCCCGGTATCCTCGACACGTTCAACGCCCATGGCCCTTTTGTCCACAGCCCCAACCGGACAGCCCTGGACAGGGCGGCGAACCACTATTAGGGGAGCGCACCACGGTATGGCCGACTACCAGTCCACGGACATTAGCGTTCAGGCGAAGCAGGACTTCTTGAAGTCACTGACGGCCAATGTCACCCCGCTCGCCGCGGTGTCCGAGCTGATTTGGAACGGCTTTGACGCAGGCGCCCAGCACGTCAAGGTCATCTTGGAGCCCAACGAACTTCAGGGCCTTCATGCCATCCGTGTTTCAGACGACGGTGATGGAATCGACCGAAGCCAACTCGATGCGCTTTTCGGAGGACTTGGCGACTCCTGGAAGGCCAAGACTCAACGCTACAAGGGTCGCGCACTACACGGCAAGAAAGGCAAAGGGCGTTTCCGTGCTTTTGCGCTAGGTGAAAGCGTCGAATGGCGAACGACGTACCTCGATGGCAAGGCGTTCAAGTCGTACACCATTACGGGACGTGCAAGCCAGATGACAGGCTTCCGTGCCTCGCCTACTACGGATGCCGAAACCGATGTCCTCGGAACCGAAGTTGTCGTCGAGAATCTCGAATCCAACTTGCCTTCGCTCACCAAAGACAGTGCGTCCCTCGAGATCACCAAGCAGTTCGCTGCCTACCTCACCGAATCCCCTGGACTGACGTTGTACTACGACGGAGCCAAGATCGACCCGGCTACAGTTCAGAGCCATAAAGAGGACATCCATCTCGGCGATGTCGAACTCCAGGGAGGCAAGCGCGTACCGGTCGCCATCACGATCATCGAATGGTCTGTGCCTACCGATCGCATGTTCGAGCTTTGCGACAAGGCGGGTGTGTCACTCCATGAAGTACCAGTCGGACCACAGATCAAGGCTCCAGGCTACAACTTCACGATCTACGTAAAGAGCGATCACTTTCGTGATCTCGACTCTTCGGGCTCGCTTGCCCTATCCGACCTGAGTCAGGACGTGACAGACATCCTGAGCGCGGTCAAAGGCAAGGTTCGCGAGCATTTCCGGCGCCGCATCCTTCAGCACCGAAGCGAAACAATCCAGCGATGGAAGGACGAGAAGATCTACCCGTACGAAGACAAGGCGGATGTCCACGCATCGGAGCAGATCGAACGCCAGGTCTTCGACATCCTCGCCCTCAACGTCGAAGATCACCTCCCGGCTTTCGATGAAGCCCCCTCGAAGTCGAGGAGGTTCACGTTCCGACTTCTTGCCCAAGCGATCCGGGAGAACCCGGACTCCGTTCGCACGATCATGGATGAGGTACTGAACCTGCGGAAGGATGAGCAGGATGACTTGGCAACACTTCTGCGGAAAACAACGCTGTCCAAGATTATTACCTCTGCCAGGATCGTGGCGGATCGTCTCAACTTCGTCGAGGCTCTTAGCGATCTATTGTTCAACAAAGAGAGCAAGAAGAAGCTCTTGGAGCGCGACCAGCTACACAAAGCTCTGGAAGCCGAATCCTGGATCTTCAAAGAGGACTTCAATCTCGCAGGTTCCGAGAAGACTTTGGAAGCGGCGCTTGCCATTTACATGGAAAAGCTCGGACGACGCGAGGACGAAGATGTCAACAACGACCCTGTCCTTCGCGAAGGTGATAAGGGGGGACGCATAGACCTAATGCTTGCCCGATCGATCCAGCCTACGGAGGGGGCTCACGAGTACCTTGTCGTGGAGTTGAAGAGGCCAAGCCAAAAGATCAACTCGGAAGTGTTGGGCCAGATAAAGAGCTACGCATTTGCTGTTGCTGCTGATGCACGATTTCACCAAAGAAAGACAAAGTGGACATTTATGGTCGTCGCCAATGACATAGACGACTTCGCTCGCAAGGAGATCAAGCAGAAGGATCGCGCGGAAGGGATTGCCTACCAGGCCGACGATTCAAGCATCACGGTCTGGGCAAAGACGTGGTCTGAGATCCTCAACGACGCACGAGCTAGGCTGAACTTCTTCAGCGAGCAGCTCGACTATCAGGCGGACTCAGACAGCGAGTTGGACTACTTGAAACGCGCCCACTCCAAGTACATTCCTGGCGACCTTGCTGAACTGGCAACAGGTGGAACCACTCAAGACGACGTAGAGAACTAACGGATATTCGCCGTCGCCCGACACCCTTCGCGGTAGCGAGAACAACCGAGAAATGGGCCATTGCGCCCATTCTTCTCCTGGATGGTGCCGCGGCGGCACACAGGGCATCGATCACCCGACTTGACCGGCACCTGGATCCTCTGTGATCCGACTGCGCGGGGGCGGGGTTGCCCCGTCGCTTGCTCGGCCTTCCGCTTGAAGTCGCAAGCAGGAAAGCGACTACATCCATGGAAGGCGCCGTACTGCCCGCCTCTTAGCTGCAACACACCATTGCCGCACTTGGGGCACGCCTCCACCGCTTCACCGTCGACCGGATCGATCTTGAGGTGCTCTGCCTTGACCAGCTCGACCAGGAACTGGGAAGGCTGCCCCAGCGTGGTGTAGAAGCGCACCTGCTTCCGGGCGCGGGTCATGGCCACGTAGAACAGGCGTCGCTCTTCGGCGAAGGGGTACGGATCGGGCGCTGGCATGGCCAGCTGCAGTGCGGGATCGTCCTGGATCTGGCTCGGGAAGCCGCGGGTGCCTTGAACCACGTTGAGGACGAACACGTACTCGGCCTCCAATCCCTTGGAGCCGTGCGCGGTCCGGAACTCGATCTTCATTCGATCGCCGAACTGGCGCTGCCACGCTGAGAGCATGGGCGGCTGGTCGTCACGATAGCGACCCAAAAGCATGATGGTGATGTGGCTACCCTTGGCGGAGGTGAGCTTGCCCTCGCAGGCGAAGCGATGCATGCCTGCCAACTGCTCTTCGACATGTCCCAGCATCCCTTCCTTCTGCTGGAATCCATACGCCAGCATGGGCGTCCTAGTCAGCGGGTTGGTGGTTCGCACCGCCTTCTTGATCTGGGCGGGGTTGGCCTGGATGAACCCGCTGGACACGTCGCAAAGATCCTGCGGACAGCGGAACGTGGTGTTGAGCGTCAAGCGCGTGGCGTGGTCGAAGGTCTTCTCGAACTCCGTCATGACGGAGATATCAGAGCCGGCAAATCGGTTGATGCCCTGCCAGTCGTCGCCGACCACGCACAGGTGGGTCTCAACGTCCGGGTTGGCAGCCAGTGCCTTCAGCAACCGGATTCGGGCGCGGGAGCTGTCCTGGAATTCGTCTGCGAGGATGATGGTGAACGGGCTCATGTAAGCCCCTGACTCCACATGCTCAGCAGCCTGGATGAGCATGTCCTCGAAGTCGATGAACTTGCCATCACGCAAGCGGAGCCCCCACTCGGCGGCGATGCGCTCGTAGATCGCCAGATACATGCGCAAGCGTGCGGCGAAGCCATCTTCTGACTGCTCTCTCAGTGCTGCGTGCAACTGCGCATGCGACAGTCCGTTGTTCTTGACATGCTGCTGGAAAACACGGAATGAGCGGGCCAGGTCTTGGTTCGAGACGGGCGGCAGCCCCAGGGATGGACGATTGGGGTCGAATGTTGGCTGGACGCCTCGCTCAATGAGGGCTGCTTCCAGAGTATCCATCCACTCGCCCGTAGACAGCGTGTGCGACGTGGTTTCGACCAACGTCGTTTCCTTCTCAGCGTGGATTTTCCGCTTCCACTTCACCCCGCTCAGGTAATCCTTGAAGTCCTTGGGCGCCTCGCCCTTTTCGTTCAGGGCGAAGTGCTCGTGGTACAGCTGTGCATCGGGGTAATAGAAGTCGGGGAAGTACTGCCGATGATGCTCGGTGGCGGTGTCGTGTTCGTAGGTGCGCTCGTACTCATAGTTCACCCCGCAGTAGAACAGCCAATCGGCGATGACACGCTCTTCCTTGCTCTTGACGATGTCGCCCTTGGCCGTGAGAAAGCCACGCTTGCCATTGGAATAGGCGTCCGGCTCCTGGGGCTGCCCCCATTTGCCCACGTCCCGCCCATAGACGGTCCGGAAAAGGTCCCAGTCTTTCCGGAACTTCGAGTCCTGGGTGCACAGTGTTTCGATGATGTTGCCAACCTCCCGGATATCCGCGCCTGGATTGCTGGGGTCGACCCAAGGCGCCAGTGACGGCTTCTTGCCGGTCGCCTTGGCAATAACCTCGATGCCGAACGCGTGGAAGGTGTTGGAACGCACCTTGTCCACGTCCTGAACATCCCGAAGTTGCTCGGCGATACGTTCCCCTACTTCGTCGGCGGTGGCACGGTTGAATGCCAGTAGCAGGATTTGCTCGGGTGTGGCCAGTCCCTCATGGAGGGCATAGCCCGTTTTGGCAACCATGGTGGAGGTCTTCCCCGAGCCGGCGGCAGCAACCACCATCACCGCATCGTCCATGCAGATGCAGGCGTGGATCTGCTCGTCAGTCAGAGGGTTCTTCTCGACGGTTTCGAAGAAGTGCTTCTGTACTTCGCGCTGCTGAGCCAGGTGCGCGTCGTTCTGGCCAGCCGTGATGTTACGCAGCGACTCAGCCTCGGTTTCGCCCCGCGCGATGGCCTTCCATTCCTCGTGGGTCAGCCCGCACCCGAGGTCTTCGATCTCGCCTGGCAGCATCGAGAGGATGTCCAACAACGAAGACCCACTCTTGGTCCGCGGGCGCATCCTCAGCTGCTTCATTGCGCCGGCCCAAGTCTCATTCCGCCAACTGGGCGCGGGGGTCGAGCGGACATAGCGATCGATTGCGCCCTTGGGCATCCATCGATTAGTGCGATAGCGAGATCTAAACGAACCCACCCAGTTGGCTACTTCGACCTTGAACGAGTCGCGTCGAAGCGAATGCGCCCTGTCGGCCGCAGCGTTGGTGGGCGTCCCTTCCCAGGATGGCCACGCCTTGGCGATCTTCCTCGCTTGGGCAACAGCGCTATGACCGAGCACCTGGTCCCAGCTCACGTTACTCGGAGTGGGCGGCGGCCCCAGGCTCGCCATGACTTCCGCCGCACTACGTCGGTCTACCTGCGGGCCCGACAGTTCACGGGTACCCCGCGCAACCCATGCATCCAGTTCCGCGACCGAGTCTTCCACGAGCTTGGCGATGACCCTGGCCTTCGCTTGATCGAACGACTCGATCATGGAAGCGGCCTTCTCGTTCGGAATGCCATCTACCGATCGCCTGACCGTGCCGGCTGGCGTGTGGAAGGCGAGGTTGCACGTAGCCCAGATGATGCCGGGTCGAACCTCCAGGTGGAGCAAGTTCAATAAGTGGGTTGTCAGCGCTTCACCGTCCGCGACCCGCAGATACACGCTGTCGCCTGTAATGGACAGGGACCATTGACCTGAACCTGTGAAGGTTGCACCGTTGCTAGTGGGACTCCAATACATGCGACCTCAGGATAGCCGGGAGCGCTAGCGGGAAACACGCGCTGCGCCACGCCGGGCCATACGCCAGTTCCAGAACTTCATGCACACCTGATAGGAGAAGTAGATGGTGATGAGCTGCAACGCCATCAGCCCCATCGTGTAGATGCTGCCGAATAGCGTGAAGATCACCCAGAATCCGGTTGCCACTTTCAGCCACCCTCGCCCCAGCAGGATGGCGATGAACATGCTGATGAAGATCATCAGTTGGAACGCCAGTACCGCGATTGTCATGACTCCCCCTAGAACATGCTTCCCTGTGAAGCGGGATTCTCAATAACTGGCGCCGACGTGGACGCCAGGCAGCGCGCGTAGTCCTCCTTTCCCCGAAGGACAAGAATGCGATCAAGCCCACTGTTGTCTTTGCGACGCAGCAGATCCAGCCGCTCGGCATCGCTGCCATCGGACAACATCAAATTGGCTTGAATCTTAGGTTCGTCCCTGCCTCGATCCTGCTCGGTGGGGTAAGGCACGGCCAACCAGCGCCCGTACTCTATGGACGCTCGCGACGCGTGGAGACTGCCGCCTTGCAAGTCGGACTGGACCATGACCACGCCTTGGGCCAAGCCCGCCTGGGTCTTGTCGCGTTGGACAAACTGCTGCGGGATCGCATCACGGCCAATCGGGTACTGACTCACCAGTGCGCCGCCCGCATTAAGGATGTCCTCGGCCAGCTTCCGGTGTTTCGAGGGAGCGATGGTCTGCAGGCCGTGAGCCAGGACAGCCACGGTATGGCCAGCCGCATCGATGGCCTCTTGGTGGGCTATCCCATCGCAACCCAGAGCCAACCCGCTTACCACGCTCCATCCCTGATCCACAAAGTAGCGTGTCATGCGCTGGGCGATCAGCTTCCCGTGCTCGGTGGGTTCTCGTGTACCGATGATGGCTACCGATTTTTCGGGGCTGGGAGCCAACGTGCCGCGCACCCACAGCAGGAACGGGTCATCTTTGGTTGCTGCTAGGAGCTTGGGATAGTCCGGATCCATGGGCGACAGGATGCTGCACCCGCTACGCTCCGCCAGATCCAGTTGTTCCTCAGCCTTGATCAGGGCATCACTCCAGCCACCGCCAGACAGCGCTGATTTCAGCTTGGGAATGTCCGTCGCCAACTGCTCCACAGTCTTGTTGTCAAAGCCAAATACCTGGGACGCTTGGCGCAACGTCGCCGGGCCCACGCCCGACAAAAAGGACATGGCCAGCAGCTTTCCAGTGGCAGGGGAGATCTCGTTCAACTTGCACCTATGGCCTGAGCCAGGGACAGACAACTCACGCTCCGCGCGCCTGCCTCCCTGAGATAACGGTGGGACCACAGCAATGTGGCCCCGGTGGTCACGACATCGTCAATCACAATGACGTGCTTGCCCTGGACGTCCTGAGGGCGGGCGACGTGGAGATTTTCGCCCACATTGGCGAACCGCTGGTCGGCATTCAAATGGTTGCCATGACTGGACACTGCCCCCGGCCGGAAAGCCAGCACGTTGGAACGGAAGGTCACTGTCGGGGCTCGGCGCCCCATGACCACGCGGGGAGGTTGGTAAGCCTCGGCAAACTGATCCAGCAAGCGTTCAAGCCGTGGCGTCCGACCTGGCTTGAACGGCACGACAGTCACTACCGTGTCCGGATTTGCAACCGTATCCATGTGCACAAACCGCTGGATAGCCTGAATCCACTCTTCCGGAAACTCGTTAGCGTCCTTGTGGGCGATGATCTGGTCGGTCAGCGTATGCCAACCCCGTCGAAATCGAATGTCCTCGTACTCGCCGAACAGGCGCCCCATGATGTGGACCGGCACAGGCCGGCCACCAATGGCCCGCGGGAAGAAGTGGTTGACCTTGTCGATCCGGCGCTGCCGACCTTCCAGCCGCTCGCCAGTGATCAGGTACTCCAGCTCCGGCACCCCAAGGTACGGCGAGGCAAGCAATGGTGCTAGCTCTTCGGCGCCCTCAAACAGCGCATCCGGCACCCGTTCCAGCGCATACCAGTGTTCGCTCACGCGCGGCTGCCACGAGGTTTGGTCTATGAAGACCCAGCACCCTGCGCGATATGCACAGACTACGTCAGTTTTCTCGTCACCAACCAATGCAACCTGTTCTCTGCGTCGAATGCCCAGCTGCCGTGCAGCAAGCGCGATGCCTTCTGGATTGGGTTTCGTGTTCCGCACGTCCTCGTACGCCACGACGATATCCCACTCCACCTCAGGGTAGGCCTCTTCCAGCAAGGTCTTCGCGTAATGGCGAGGCGCGCGGGTAAACACGCCCCAACTCATGTCGGGGAAATCGTCCTGCAGGCCAGTTAACTGCTCCTGCGTGTAGAGCAACCTATCATCACGCCGATCGTACTCACGCAGTAGTCCGCGCGTGTACTCACGGCTGGTGTTGTTGACGTTCTCCCGACCTCGGAACCCATCCAAGTCGTTAGTGCGCAGCAACGTATTGTCAAGATCAAACAAGCACAACTGAATGGACACTCCCTTCTCCCCAGAAGGTCATAGAATCATCGCCAACAAGTTGAAGCTGGCTCCCCCCTCGCAACTACACGACTGCCCTTCTTGGGTCAGATCAAACAATCTCGATATTTCTTTGGCCCCGCCTCACGATCAGACAAACTCTCGGATCCGAAGCGACTTGCTCTACCAACTGAGACTCCGATACAAGCTCGGTATCCAACACCCTGTGATCGCACATGTCGCAGCGCCTGTGGCCATCAGGCTCTACCTGCAGCTGATTCAGCCGCACGTTGAGATGGCACGACAAAGCCTTGATTACCTTGCCAGCGTGCGTCATTAGCGTCTTCGTTTCTGGATTGAACTTCATGGCCTGGCTTATCCAATCCACTCATCTGCATCTTTGGCAGAGTCAAAAAGGATCTCGAAATCCTCTCCGTTCCAGATAGCTGGCGCGCACGCCAAACGAGGGTGATATCCCTGATTGCCCCACACAGCGACGATATCCTCAATCAAGTCCTCTAGCCACACGGCTTCGCCCGGCACAAGGTCATCCGGGATCAGGTAGGCCGCAAATGGATTGGGGAAGTTATACGGGTAGTAGTCACGGAACTCCATGACCATGTTCTGGCCATAACCGCGTATGTCACCAAGAAGTTCGATCTTGCCGGTCAATGGGTCTTGGTCCACTCCCACCATGAAGTGCACATCAGGACTCGGCTGCACCGCTTTGATGAGCGGGAAGAACCCTTCATCGACTGCGGCGTTGATTGCGCGCTTCGTTCTTGCTGTCCGGATCACTGGGCAATTCTCATAACCAGACCGTGCTGCTGGCCCTTCGGTCAACTCGACTCCCCACCTTCGAGCTTTCATTTCTTGCCCCCCTGCATTCGTCGTGCCTACTTCTGCGCTTTCAGTTGTGCCGATTTCGGATCGTAAACGTAGTCCGTGATCGAGCCATCCCGAATACGGCTTACAGCCTCGTCAATAGCCTGCAACGGCACCAAGAACCACTCGCGCGGCTTCACGGGCTTGCCGAACCGATCTTCAATGGTGAGGTCCAGCTGCGCGGGCGCAAATATCTTGTGGAAGAGGTTTTCCAGCTTCGTGCGATTGATGTGGGCCAGCTTGTAAGTGGCCACGATGTCCACGCCTGCCAGCAGATAGGTTGCATCGTCCTTGGCGGCGGCAATACGCGTTTCGACCTTCCCGCCCGTCACACCGATCTTGTGGATCAGTTCGCGGTGCTGGGCCACGAACGGATGATCGGACCTGCTTTGCAGCACGTAGATGGTCCCGCTCTCGATGTCGTCAGGCTCCAAAGTGTCGCCGAACAGCGGCCCGTTATTCGCGTCGGTAATGCGCCGTCCCGTTTCGTCCTTGTATAGCGCTCGTTGCAGCGAGCGCTGCAACAGGTTGCTCTCCGTCCCGTTCGAGTAGATGACGCGCATGCGGGCATCGGCTTCCCCGTTCGGCGCACGGATGGGCTCGCCGACCTCGGCGACATAAGCCATCTGTCCGCCAAGGATGAAGAAGTTGCCTTGCAAAACGCTGGCGTCACGCCCGAACCGCAAGGTCTTACGCCTTCCATCCTTGAGGTCGTTCTCCACGCTCTCGAACAGAGGCTGGAACTTCTCGAAATCCTCGCAGCGCGTGCGGTTGGCGATCTCTTCTGCCGCCTTGCGTTCGGCAAAGGACGCCACATGGCGCAGCTGGGTGATGTCATCCCCCCCGGCCGGCGTATCGACCCCCAGCTCGGCCAACAACGCATCCTCGTCCAGCTCGTCCGGATTGACGGTTGCAGTCACCTGCCCGTCCAGCAACCCGGCCGTGTCCATGGGAGCCAGCAAATCGCGCGCCTCGGGGATACCGCGTAGACGATCCAGGCGCACTGCGTACAGCCGCTCAAAAATGTCCCGATCCTCGCCATGCTGGGGTGCGCGGCCATGACTTTCCACGAAGCGCAAGATGTCTTCAAATCCGGCGATCAGCCGCTCCTGCTGCGCGGTATGCGTGCTGGCCTTGGTGGGCGCTGCTTCGACGCCCAAGGCTTCCAGCAGGTCATCGTCGTCCATGTCAGCCATTGGCCTGGGCCTCCTTGGCCTTCTCTTCAGCCCGGTACTTGGCAAAGGCCGCTACGCCTTCGGCCATTCGCTTTTCCCAGGCGTCGGGCGAATTGATATCGGGCAGCCGCCCCTTCTCGATCTTGAACTCCAACGCGCGCTTGGCCAGCTCACGCGCCTCTTCTTTTGGAATGTTCACGCGCTTGGCCGAGATGCTGGCCTGGACTTGGCGCAGCACCTTCTCGTCCATGGCCTTGGCCAGCACCGAGTAGGCCGCCTCGAACGGATTGATCCGGTCGATCAGGTCAATGTCCAGGTCGCGGACATTGATGAACTTGCGCACCCCGTCGATCAGGGCAGTGTTGCCCTGCTGCTCGCTTGCAGTGCCTTCCTCTTCGGCCTTAGCCAGCGCCTGCTTGGCCTGCTGGGTGAGGTTGAGCGCTGCAATGGCATGCTGGCGAATGGCTTCCTGGTCTGCCTCGCTCAACTCCGGGTAGCGATCGCGCACGATCTTGCCCATCTGCACCTGCGTCAGCTCTTCCGGCAGGGTGTTGTCGTTGAACAACCCGTTCTCAATCGCCGTCTTGTCCTGGACAAATGCGGTGATGACCTCGTTCAAGTCCTCCTTGCAGATCCGCTTGGCTTCCTGGGTCTCGGGCATGGTCAGCCCGCCAATCTCCACGTGGACCTGACCCGTGGCGGCGTTCACGCCGACGTTGGAACCACCCTCAACGTAGCCGCCTTCGTACTCGAAGCCTTCGAGCTTGCCCTGGTTCTTGGGCGTGAACTCGAACCGGGGCGCCAGCACCTGCTCCATCAGCAGGCTTGCGGCAATGGCTTTCAGCGTGTCGTTCACGGCTGCCACGACTTCGGCTTCGCCTGCGGCCGGCTCGGCAATCAGGTTGGTGAAGCGCGAGCGCTCCTTGCCGGGGGCATCGCGGGTGGCACGGCCAATGATCTGGACGATTTCAGTCAGGCTGCTGCGGTAGCCGATGGTCAGCGCATGTTCGCACCAGATCCAGTCGAACCCTTCCTTGGCCATGCCCAACGCAATGATGATGTCTACGTGGTCGCGGTTGTTCTTCTGCGCAGGGTCTTTCAGCGAGTTCAGCACTTTTGCCCGCTTGGTCGCGTCGCTGTCATCCACCAGGTCGGCCACCTTCAGTACCGAACCATCGGAACGCTCGACCAGATGGAAGCCCGTCGCCGGATCGACACCCTTCCAGGTGCCCAGCGCCTCCATGACTTCCTCGACTTCCTTGTACTTGTCCTGCAGGCTCTCGCGTGAGTTGACGTTGGGGATGTGGACGATGGTTTTCAGCGCTGGATCGAGCACCTTGGTGATCGCATCAAGGTAACGGCCCGTGTAGAAGAAGTAGCCGATCTCCAGCGACTTCAAGTACGTGTAGCCGTTCAACTGCTCGTAGTAGGTGTACGTCACCGTCTCGAAGCGGTTTTCGTCCTGCGGCGCCAACACGGCCACCGTGTCGCCCCGGAAGTAAGAACCGGTCATGGCCACCAAGTGGACGGAGCCTGCCGCAATCAGTTGCGTGAGCTGGCTACCCAGCACGTTGTCCGGGTTGCTGCTGACATGGTGGAACTCGTCCACTGCCACCAGTCGGTCGTTGAACGCAGCAATCCCGTATTCCTCCACAGCAAAGCGGAAGGTGGCATGCGTGCAGACCAGCACCTTGTCTTCGCTTTCCAGGAAGCGACCCACAGCCCGGACCTTGCTCTTGTCTGCCTTGACCTCGTCGTCGCCTGGGGCGTTGCACAGGTTCCATTGCGGCTCGACCTTCCAGTCCGCCCAGAAGCCGAACTTGGTCAACTCTTCGTCAGCGAAGCTGCCACCGATGGACTTCTCGGGCACCACGATGATCGCTTGCTTGAGGCCCTGATTGTGGAGCTTGTCCAGCGCAATGAACATCAGGGCGCGCGACTTGCCCGACGCGGGCGGCGACTTGATCAGCAGGTACTGCTCGCCCCGCTTGGCGTAGGCGCGCTCCTGCATGGGACGCATGCCCAGCGCGTTGACCTTGCTCGACGCGCCAGTACGGGCTGTGGCAATCGAGACTGACGGGACTGCCTTGGTGCCTTCCGATGTCATTTACGCTTCCCCTTCTTCGGCTTGGCCTGGCCTGCCGTCATCTTGGTGTACAGGTCGAACAGCTTTTCCAGCCGTTCGGTGTCGTTCTTGAACTTCCGCCCGATGTAGATCCGCTCCAGAACCTCATCGTTCTTTTCGTGGGCACGCGCGAGATCTTCCGGCATTGGGGTTTCGGGGTCGTAAAGCTCTGCAATCGAAGCAGGAAAGTTCACCTCTCTTGCCAACAATATTGCCCTTGCCGATTCCTCCATATCTTGCTTCTGCTGCTCCGTTGGTGCGGGCATCGGAAAGGCGTTGTAAGTAATTAGCGAAGAATACCGAATGCCCGAACCCAACCCACCGGAGATTGCCTCCGCCCATACGCGATGCATTGTGGATGCGAGAACAGACATCACCCAGATGTCGTCCGTAAATGCCACGAACGCCAAGTCCGTTGTTATGGTCGTGCTTGGTACGTAGTTGGGCGTGAGGTACTTAATTCCCTCAACTGTATTCTTTGGGAGAACAATTGAACTTCGTTGCTGATGACACCGCTGCGCAAATCTGTGAGGGATCTTTGCATAACCAACCGTCGTTTTTGCCTTAGATTTTGCCCGGAAATCTCGCGTCCTCTCGATGCGCTCTCTTACCGGAGGAAGTGACATCGCGAAATCGACTTGATCGTCATCGATCCAAAGACAAGCACGGCGAGTCCCGTTGCGGATCTCCGTTGTACCAATGAGCGGCCGCACGATGGCAGCCGCCTTCGGAAATTCAGAAAGAAGCTTTCGCTCCTGATCATTATCAAGAATCAGGTTGCCATCGTCCCTTGCCATATTCCCGGAAACAAGCTTCGGAAATTGGGGTGTAAGTGGACGATCCGACTTTCGAATAAAGTCTTCGATGCCAGGGATCAAATAAGGAGAAATTGATTCAACTTCGCGCACAATTCCACCATCGTATATGCGCCTTTTCTTCGACTTATCTCGCGAGACTCCGATAATTACACACCAAACCCCTGCATTCTGTTGGGCGTTGTTCTCCCACTTGAATTGCGTGTGGCAGAAGTGGATGGACTCTCCATTCTGATAGAGACGAGACCAAAGAAGCTCCACCTGTTCGCCACGGGCTATCGAATTAGTTGACACAAAGGCAAAATCTGACTGACCCCCATTGGAGTAATGAGATGCCTTCAAGTACCAAGCAGTGACGTAGTCACAATCCTTATAGTCGTCACCCTGCCCGAAGACAAATTCCATATCACTCTTCTGCGCCTTACTTTGCTTTCTCGCCCCCTTGAATGGTGGATTTCCACAAATGAAGGTTTCACCGCCTTCATTTTCAAACTCGATTTCAGGCTGACTTGTTGCTTTATCGAACAGGTCACTAGAAACGACTTCCACTTTTGTTCCCGAAGGCGGGCAGACTTTCAACCAATCTAAGCGCAGTGCGTTCCCGCATGTGATCCAGTTCTGACTATCCAGCGGCAGCACGTCTTTCAGTGCTTCCTTCTGGCCGCGATACAACACGTCGCACTGGAACTCGGCGATGATCAGCGCCAGGCGCGCAATCTCGGCTGGAAAGTCGCGCAGCTCGATCCCGCGGAAGTTGTTGATCGGGATTTCCGAAGCCAAGTTTGCTTCACCACGGCGTCGGTTGATCTCGGCTTCGATCTCGCGCATCTGCTTGTACGCGATGACCAGGAAGTTGCCGCTGCCGCACGCTGGGTCGAATATGCGGATACGGGCCATGCGCTTGCGCAGGTTCAGCAGCTTGATCTTATTCTCGCCCGCCGCTTCCAGTTGTGCCCGCAGGTCGTCCAGGAACAGTGGGTTGAGGACCTTCAAGATGTTGGGCACGCTGGTGTAGTGCATGCCCAACGCGCCACGCTCTTCGTCGTCGGCCACCGCCTGGATCATCGACCCGAAGATGTCCGGATTGATCTCCCTCCAATCCAGCTGCCCGGCCTGGTACAGGTAGGACCGGGCCGTGCGTGTGAACTTGGGTACATCGGTGCTACCGGAGAACAACCCACCGTTGACGTAGGGGAACTCGATGGCCCAACGCGGGATACCCGCGGCCGCCCGGTCTTCCGTCTTGGTGTTCATGGCGCGGAAGATCGTGCCCAGCACCTCGTGGACGTTGGCCCCGTCGCGCTCGCTCATCTGGTCCACGGTGGCCGTGAACATCGTGGCGCCGGGGAAGATGTCCGTGTCCTCTGCAAAGAAGCAGAAGATCAGGCGTGCCATGAAGTGGTTCATGTCCGGCCGACGCGCGGCCGTTGCCCAATCCGGGTTCTCGCGCAGCAGCTCGACGTACAACTTGTTCAGGCGACCGGTGGCCCGAACGTCGATGGGGTTGTCCTTGATCTCCCGGATCGTGGAGATACCCGCCAGCGGCAGGAAGAAGCCGAAGTGGTCGGGGAACTGTCCGAACTCGCAGGCGATGGCGTCGCCCGTGGTCAGCTCCTCGGCTTCCAGCGTGGCGCCGTCGGTGGCCAGCACAAACTTCGCCTTGGCCTGGGTGGTCTTGGGGCTGGCCTTCAAGGCCGTCAGGGTCTGCCCCACCTGACCGGGCTCGGCCACGGCGATGTGGATATGGTTGCGCTGCAGCACACCACCTGGGACATCGGAAGCGTTGCTTTCGCCTTTGCGCAGCCGGGCGATGGTGGTTGTCTTGTTGCCGAACGCGGCCAGAAACTGGAACGGGAACTCCGCGCCGTCGAACGCTTGCGCGGCAAGGTCTGATAGTGCCTGTTCGATCTCAACAGCATTCATGCAAGTGTGATTTCCAGCTCGTAGAGCGACCCGGAAGGGTCAAAAAGGGGCAATTTTGATTGTCCCACGCCACCACCGTGGAACAGAAGCCCGCCGCGCGTGAAACGTCCCACTTGGCCGGCTCAGGTAAACACTATTAGCCCAGCCCATGCCCATGCCCATGCGCAGTCTCTTCTCTCCGTGTCTCAGTGGGTGATTCGCGGACTCCCCAGCATCCGCCGCTATGCTCGTCCAGATCCCTCTACCCCGCCGATCAGGCGCCCTCCCCTGGTGGCCGTGCGAGGCGGTCTATTGCCTCCCCAGCCCCATTGAGATCTAGGCATGTACGAACCAGCTGACCCGCTCCTGCTCGACCGCAACGCTTCTCCGGAGCAAGCTCGCGCTGTACTGGGCGAACCCCTCGCGTTCCTGGCCGAATTGGTGAACTACGGAACGCACCTCATCATCAAGGCGCTGGGTGATGGGGAAGACGATACGTCCCGACTGGTGGTGTGTGCCGGCCTGTTGAAGCACATCGTCGGAATGCTGGACGCCGCCGTCGTACTGCTGGAAAACGGGCACTCGACAACAGCCCTGACGCAGGTTCGCTCGGCATTCGAGGCTACGCTTTACCTCGAACTGATCCTGCAGGAGGACACCGAGCACAGGGCCCGGGTCTACCTGGTGGGCGAGTATCGAAGGAGGCTTGCGTTCCTCCAGCGGGCGCTTGATCCATCTACGGCGCCAGGCTCCTTCAATCACGACTACGCGCACATCGGGATGAGCACCCAGACGCTCAGTGAGGAAGCAAAGACCACGGGCGTTGAGCATATCGCCCATATTCAGTCCGTCTTGGCCCAGCCCGGACTTGCCAGCATCGATGCGCTCTACCTGAAGAAGCGTGGCAACAAGGCCTTCGATCCCCACTGGTATGAGCTACTGGGCCACAGAAGTATTCGCCAGCTCGCCAAGGCATTGAAGGAAGGGCCCGCATACGGCCTTTGGTACGGGGGCGGCAGCCAGGTTGTGCACGCTCAGTCGCCCACCCAGCATTGGTCTGTGCTGGGCGATGTCGCGGCACTGAAAGCCATCCGCCACCTGGAAGACGCCCATTCCGTAAAGGATGGCGTGGCGCAAGTGGCCCTGCATGCCTACAGGCTCGTCGTCCGAAAGTACCTCCCTGACGACTTCCCGGCCTTGCAGCAGAAGTATCTGGCAGACTGGCAAAAACCCTTCCGCAGCAGCGTCAAGATTCAATACGAGTACCGGGGGCAGTAAGGCCCTAGGCGGCTCACAGGTCTTTGAGGGGCCCTGTATCGACGTCGTTTGCCCGAGTAGCAGCGACGGCCGCCAACTGCGCGCGGCGACGCTCCGCTCGTTCGCGGAGATAGGCCCCAACTTCGCTGTCGTACAAGTCCTGCGCCGCCTGGTCCAGCATGTCGGCGGTTTCCACTTCGCCCAGGGCACGGGCCACCTGCGCCCAGAAGCGGTCGCGGTGGTAGTTCATGACAACCGCCTTGCGGCGGCGGGCACCGCCCACGATGACAGGGGGCGACGGGATCTGTGGCGTTTTGGGCGCGGGCTCCAAATGCTCGGCCAGGTCCGGAAGTGGCATCTTCCAGGTGCCATCGCGCTTCACGGCCCCCGGAAGCTCGCCATTGCGCATCCGCTCGCGCACCGTGTAGGGGTGCTGCATGAGAACCTTGGCCGTCTCTTCGGCTGACAAATGCGTCCTGCCCGGCCATTGCCGGACCAGCAGATCGAGCATTCGTTCGGACATCAGGCCCCCGACATCATCCTGTCCAGAGCCTCGCTGATCCCGCCCGCCCCGTCCACTTCAACGACGCGGCCACCCCCGTCGAAGTCGTGCAGGACCTCGTGCTCCCAAGTGGCGTGATACGGCATATACACGCCCCATCCGCCCAGCTCGATGACGGGGGCGATATCCGACTTCAGGGAGTTACCCACCATGGCGAACTCATCGGGCTGGACCTCGAACTCTTTCAGCAGCCGGCGGTAGGTGGCCACATCCTTCTCGGACACGATCTCAATGCGCTGGAACGCGGTCAATCCGCACAGCGCCACCTTCCGCTCTTGATGAAACAGATCGCCTTTGGTGATCAGGACAACTCGGTAGTGCTGGGCCACCTGCTCGACGGCCTCGGCAATCCCGGGCAACAACTCCACGGGATGGACCAACAGGTCCTTGCCCATGTCCATGATCGTGCGGATGTCCTTGGCCTCGATCCGACCACCCGTCAGATCAATGGCCGCTTCCACCATCGACAGGATCATGCCCTTCACGCCGTAGCCGTACTGGGCAAGGTTGCCGCGCTCGGTGGCCAGCAGCGTTGCTCGCAGCCCCGCGGAGTCCAGGTCGATGTAGCGGGCGATGATCGCCTCGAAATCGAGCTGCGCCTGGTCGTAGAACTCCTGGCTGCGCCACAGGGTGTCGTCCCCGTCAAACCCCACGATCCGGATCATGCCGCCCCCAAAACCGTGGCAAAACCGAGGCAATTTTTGGCTACATCCGGCTCCATCGGACTACATGAGCGCCCCTTCCTCCGGCGCCACCGCAAGGCGTAATTCATAAAATTCAATCGCTTACTGTTCTTGGCACGCCTCCTGCATGGGGGTGCCTTCCGTTCCTGATGGAACAGATCGCCCTTGGTGATCAGCACCACCGGGTACTGTTCGGCAATGGCCGCCACCGATGCACGCACGCCGTCGATCAGCTCGACCGGGTGGCGCAGGGTGTCATGGCCGATGTCCAGCATGCGCTGGATGTCCTTGGCGTCGATGCGCTGGCCGGTGATGTCGATGGCCGCTTCGATCATCGACAGCACCATGCCCTTCACGCCATAGCCGAACACGGCCAGGTTGCGCTGCTGCACTTCCAGCAGATGACGGGCGGTCTGGGTGTCGTGCACGTCGACGTAGCGCGACAGCAGGTCCAGGTAATCCTGCTCGGCCTTGCGGTAGTAGTCCTCGCTCTTCCACAGCGTGTCATCACCGTCAAAACCAACCAGGCCGATGGCGCGCGACGGCGCAGGCGTGGGGATATTCATCCGCCAAGGATACAGCGGCCCGACAGACGGGAAAAACCCGGGCGGCCGTAGCCGCCCGGGTCCCCATGCACCGGTTTTCCCGAATCAGGCGTGGATCAGCGGCCCTGCGCCGCGCCGGCACCTGCGCCGGCCTGCTGGGCGGCCACGTAGGCCTTGTACTCATCGGCGCTCAGCTCGCCGTCCTTGTTGGTATCGGCCTGGTCGAACACCTGGGCGAGGCCCGCGTTCACCTGTGCCTCGCTCTTGCTGATGGTGCCGTTGCCATCGGTGTCGATGCTGGCCCAGGTCTGGCCACCGCCATTGGCCTGCGCCGAGGCCGCTGCGGCCGCGTTGGTGGCCTGGTCAGCCGCCTGCCCGGCCTGTGCCGCCGCCTGCTGGGCCTGCGCGGCTTCGTTCTGCGCCTGCGCGGCCTGCTGCTTGGCCGACTGGGCCATCGCCGGGATGGCCAGCACGCTGCCGGCGGCGACGATCAGGGCGATCAGGGGCTTGCGGTTGCGAATAGTCATCAGGGGTGTCTCCTACCGATTGGGTGGTGGTGCGCGGCGTGTTGTTTCCGCACGGCACCTACCCTGCCACCGCGTTTCTGAATCGATTTTGGGTTGCGACCGGCATGCATACACGCGATTAACCACTGGCCTGCGTGCATGCATTAGCGCGCTGGTTAGGGCGGAGTGAGCGGCTCATAAGCTGCACATTCAGCGCAGCAGGATTTAACCGGCAGGCAACGAAAAACCTGCGTCAGTCGACGGTTTTTTCCAATGACCGCGAACTGAACATCACCCATCCCAGCGCAACACCGGCCAGCGCACCGGCGATTTCCAGCACCACGCGGCTGCCCAGTTCGTTCGGATCGTGGATGGTGGACAGGAACAAGCGCGCATACAGCGGCGACTCCAGCCGCACGATGCCCATGTAGAACAGCTTCCATGCATCGATGCCGGTGGAGATCACCACCGAGATGACGCACGCCCAACCGATCGCATGGCCCACCGACCAGTGCAGCAGCCGGCACAGGCGCGACCACAGGAAGTACACCAGCAGGCCGACCAGCAGGGCGATGGCGCCGGCTTCCAGGGTGCCGAGCAGGCCGAAGTGCAAGGGAAGGTTCATCGGGTGGGCAGGGATGAGAAGGCGGCCAGTGTAAGGGTATCGGCAGGGCGGCGCCCTGCAGATACCCCTACCGCACCGGGACGTCGTACGCGGTGCCCGGGTCCGGTTCGGGCTGCAGCGTGTAGTGCCACCACTCCTGCGGATAATTCACGAAACCGCGCCGGGCCATCGCGCGCACCAGCTGCCGTCGATTCGCCTGCTGCACCTCGCTCAATCCACTCGTCTGCGTATGCGCACGCGGCCCGAAGAAATCGAAATCCGTACCCATGTCCAGCGGCGTGCAGGTACCGCTACGGCAATCCAGCAGGCCAAGGTCGACCGTGGCACCGCGGCTGTGGCCGGAACGCTCGGCGATGTAGCCGTCGGCCAGCAGGCGTGGCTTGTCCAGGTCCGGGTACTGCAATGCCTTGCGCGAAAGCTCGCGCGGGTCGTTCACCCAGGCCATGAAGGCCTGCACCGAGCGCACCGGCCGATAGCAGTCGTAGATCCGCAGGCCCCATCCATCTGCGCGCAGATCCTGCTCCACCTGGGCCAGTGCCTTCGCCACTGGCGCCAGCAGATAGCAGGAAGGCACCTCGTAGCCGGGAACGCGCACACCGGTGAAGTTGTTGGCGCCGGCGTAGCGGATGTCCATGTCGATGTGTGGCGATAGCGCGCGGATCTCCACCAGTCCGGCGCTGGCCGCATCAGTGGCCGCTGAAACGCGCGGCGGCTCAGCGCCGCGGGCTGTCGCGGCCAGGGCAATCGCCAGTACGAGTGAAGTGCAGGTCCTGGAAGTCATAGCTGAAGTCGATGTCCGGATCGATGGCGCGCAGGTCCAGCGTCGGCGACGGGCCTTCGCCCGGCTGCAGCCACGCCTGCGCTTCGTCGCCCAGCGTATCCCAGCGCAGCAGCCAGCGCCCCTGCAGCTGCAGTACCGTGGCCTGCAGCCTGGGCGACTTGTCCACGCTGAAGCGCAGGCCGTCCTTGCCCGGGCACAGCGAGGCCGGACCCAGCCACGGGTCGTTGTAGCGGCCCTGCCAGCGTGGCAGATCGGAAGCCGGCGCCTGTCGCGCATCGGAAGTGGCTGGTCGCTGATGGCCGGTTGCCGCCCGCGTCGCCTGCTCAGCCTTCAGCTCGGCCAGGTAGGCCATCGCCGGGCGCGCTTCATCGGGTGCGGTGAAGCGCTTCAACATGGCCTGCATCAGCGCGGTACGCGCATCCTCGCCCTCGCCGTTGATCAGCATTACCACACCGAGCCTACGGTCGGGCAGCAGCGCCAGCGACGAATACATGCCCGACAGCGTGCCCGTGTGCGCCACCTTCCACTGCCCGTCCATGTCCGACACCCGCCAGCCGTATCCGTAGCCGTAGAAGTGCGCGTTGTCCCAGCGCCGCTGGCGTTCGCCCAGCGGCATCGGCATGTGCAGGGTCCAGAGTGTTCGGCGCTGCTCAGTGCGCAGCCAGTCCGGTACCAATGCAGGATCCAGCAGCACCTGCATCCAGCGCGTCATGTCGCGCAGCGAGCAGCGGATGCCGCCGGCCGCCATCGAGGGCAGGTCCGGGCTGATGACCCCATCGGCGTTCACCACCTCGTTGCGATCGCCACGCCAGGCATGCGGCTGCGCCACGTTGCCCACGCGTTTCACCGACCACTCCCCCACTTGGCAGCGTGCCATGCCCAGTGGCTCGAACACCTGTTCGCGCATCAGCTGGTCATAGGGTTTTCCACCGGCCGCAGCGGCTACTTCGCCGGCCACCACGTACATCAGGTTGTCGTAGGCGTAATGGCTGCGGAAGCTGCTGACCGGCTTCAGGTGCGCCAGCCCGGCAATGATGTCGGCACGGGTGAAGGTGTTCGGCTCCGGCCACAGCATCAGGTCGCCCGCACCCAGGCCGAGGCCGCTGTTGTGGATCAGCAGGTCGCGCACCTGCATCTGCTGGCCCACCCATGCGTCATGCATGCGGAACTCCGGCAGGTAGCGCTGCACTGGGTCATCCCAGCGCAGCCTGCCCTGCTGCACCAGCCGCGCCAGCAGCGCGGCGGTCATCGCCTTGCTGTTGGAGGCGATCTTGAACAGCGTGTCCTCATCGATGCGCCCGCCATCGCCACGCGCGCCCTCGGCGTGCCGGTAGATCACCCGCCCCTGCTCGACCACGGCCATGGCCAGCCCGGGCAGATGCTCATGCTGGACCACGGCCGCGACATCGGCATCGAGGGGTGCGGTGCCGGCCGGCTGCGCTGCCACAGCCGGAAGCACTGCCAGAGCGGCCAAGCAGAGGCCGCGCCGGGTGTACTCGATGGGCGTCAGTACGCCCATGTCACGGTCAGCTGCGCATAGCGCGGCGACTGGAACCCGGTTCCGTAGCCAAACAGCGGGTTTGGCGTGCCGATGCTGTCCTGCGGTTCGTAGTCCTGGTCCACGGTCACCACGCGCTGCTGGTTGAGCACGTTGTACACCGCCAGCTTCAGGCGCAGGTCGGTGGGGATCGGCACCTTGTAGGACACGCTCACGTCCAGATCGTAGGTCCACGGCGTGCGCCCATCACCACCACGCGGGGAATGCACGAACACCCGTTCGGACGGTACCGTGGCCTGGCAGTTGGACACGCACACGTAATAGCTGTGGAAGTCGGTCGCATCGAACGGATTGCCTGCGCCGAAGCGGGTGATCGGGCTGCCCGACTGCACGCCCAGGGTCGCGGCCACGCTCAGGTTCTCGGTCAGCGCGTAGCTGCCGCGGAACTTGAACTGGTGGCGGCGATCATTGGCCAGGTAGCCATAGCCGCCGTAGTTCACCCACGGATTGTCGAAGTTCTCGGTGCGCCCGGCATCGGCGAAGTCGGTATCGGAATTGACCGGACCTTCGGCGTTGCCGCGGCCGTAGGCCAGCGTGTAGGACGCGTTGAAGCCCCACTTGCCATCCCAGGCACGATCGACCTGCAGCTCCAGCGCCTTGTAGTCGCGCTTGGGCTTCACCCAGCCGCGCTGCCCGACATAGTTGCCGTTGTCGTCATACAGCGCCCAGCCTTCCTTCGACGTATCGATGCTGATCCAGCCATCATTGCGGCCGTCACAATCGGTATCGCCCCACACGGTGTTGGTGCGCCCCGGGTTGCCCATGATCCACACGCCGTCAATCGCACCGCACTGGCCGGTGGCGGTGATGTTCATGTCATCGATGGCGTTGTGCAGGCGCCGGTAGGTCACGCTGGCGCCGATCGACCAGGCTTCGTTGATCATCTGCTGGAAGCCCAGGATCGCTTCGTCCTGATAAACCGGATCCATGTCGCGGTTCACTTCGGCGCGCAGGTCCGGAACGCTGCCATCGCCCTGCGAGTTGTCCACCGGTCCGATCTGTGCGCCCAGCACCGGCACGTTGTTGGCCGCGCCGCTGTAGCCCAGGAACTCATACCAGGTGCGTTCGTCAAGGAAGCCACCGGCCTGCTTGATGTTGATGACGTTGGCCACCGGCAGGAAGTAGCGGCCGAGGTTGCCGAACACCTTGGTGGTGCCATCGCCACGCACGTCCCACGAGAAGCCCAGGCGGGGCGCCAGCATGTTGTCGATCTTGATGTAGCTGCTGCCGTCGCCGCCCTTGTTGTCGAAGGCTTCCATGCGCAGGCCGAGGTTGAGCAGCAGGTTCGGCGTCACCTGCCAGTTGTCTTCCAGGTAGTACGCGGAGTTGATCGTTTCGAACGCGCCTTCAACTTCATAGCGGCGGGTACGCGCCACCAGTCCACTGGCCGGCACCACGCCACCATTCAGCGAACTGCCCGGCGTGCGCGCGTAGATGTCGTAGCGCAGACCGCCCGGGCCAGGATAGGCACGGCTGTAGTCGGACGTGTTCTCTTCGCGGTCCAGCCCGAAGCGAAGCAGGTGGTTGCCCAATGTCCATTCGAAATCGGCGCGTGCCGCCTTGCGCGTATCCAGCGCGGATTCGAGTTGGGAACTGCTGGTACAGCTGCGATCACCCTGCAGCGCGGTGGGCACGCCCTGGCTGGCGGTTCGATTGTCGAAGACCCGGTTGCAGTTCTCGTCCATCAGCGAGCTCTGCACGCGGTTGCGCTTGTTCTCGCCGTACATCAGCTTCATGGTCAGGTCGTTGTTCACCTGCCAGCTATAGGTGCCCGACCAGTTGCGGCCACCCACGGTGTTCATGATCTGGTTGGCACGTTCGCCCACGGTGCTGCCACGCTCGTAGTCATAGGCGTAGACGTCGGTGAGCGTCTTGTTGCGATCGGAGAAGCCGAACAGCGAGAACATCTGGTTGTCGGTGATGCGCCAGTCGAGCTTGCCGCCCCAGAACGGATCATCGGCCTTGCCCTGGTTGAGGCGGGTACCGGCGTCGTTGGTCGATGTCGGGCGATAGTCGCGGGCTTCGTACATGCCGAAGAAGAACAACCGGTCCTGCACCAGCGCTCCGGAGGCGAACACGTTCAGCGCGCTGCGGCTGTAGTCGTCGCGGCTGGCAGTGATGTAGCGGCTGCCGCTGCCGTCGTAGCGGTCGCGCGCCTGCGACTGCCACGCGCGCGGCTCGAACACCAGCTCGGCGCCAGCTTTGAAGTCGTTGCTGCCCGAGCGCGTCACCGCGTTGATGACACCACCGGTACTGCGCCCGAACTCCACCGAGTAGCCGCCGGTCTTGACCTGGAACTCCTGGTAGAACGAGAACGGCACGGAGGAGAAGCCAACCCGATTGTAGAAGTCGGTGACGTTCAGGCCGTTGATGTACACGGTGTTCTCGGCCACCGATGAGCCCCCGAAGGAGATGCCCTGGCCACCCAGTGAGCCCTTGCCCTTCACCGCGCCCGGCGCCAGTAGGGCCACGGCGGTGATGTCACGGTCCACCGGCAGGCGCGACAACTCCTCGCGGGTAATGTTGGTGGCCGACTCGGTGGACTTCACGTCCACCATCGACACCACCTGCGGGGCACGCACTTCGACCGTGCCCAGCGTGCTGACCTCACCCAGCGGCACGTTCACCGTGGTCGCGCTGCCCAGGCTGACGGTGACCTGGCCAACACGACTGGCCGCTCCTCCCGGCAAGCTCACGTCCATCTCGTAGGTGCCGACCGGCAGCAGCGGGATGCGATAGCTGCCATTGGCTTCGGCCTGTACCGAACGGACGAAGCCCGTGGCCGGATTGCGTACGGTTACCGTGGCACCGGCCGGTACCTGGCCGGCATCGCTGCTCAACCGGCCAACCACTGAACCGTCCTGTGCGAATGCGCTGGGCGCGATCACGCCCAGGCACGCCCCGAGCGCGACGTACAACGCCGCCCGTGTGATGCTGTAAGCCTTCATCCCCTGCTCTCTCCTGCAAGAATTGAATGGTGTGGAGTGTGATGTGTCGCGCTAGCGTTGCCTGGCTGGCAGTACCCGCCACTGGAAGTCGTAGCTCCATTGGTCGAAGTACAGGTTGCCGCCTGCCCACTCGGCCTCGCCGCGCTGCGAGTCGACCGTTTCCGAGCGGAAGTGCTGTTTGGCCGGCACCAAGGGCTGGCCGAAATCATCGTTGGAGGCGATGCGGTAGCCGTCGAGGCCACCCAGGTAGAAGTTGCGCAGGGCCGGCACGTCGCTGGCCAGTGCGCCGGTGGTCACGTCCATCGGCAGCCAGCCATACGGCGCCAGGTAGACCTGTCCCCAGTCGTGCAGGTTGTTGTAGCCACTGCCATCGCCGGAGAACACCATGCCCGACTGCCAGCGCGCGGGAATGCCGTTCATGCGCAGCAGCGCGATCAACAGCAGCGTCTGCTGACCGCAGTCGGCATGGCCGGCACGCAGCGCATAATCGCTGAGGTTGCTGATCGTGGAATATTCGCGCGCACCGGCCCACGGAATGCGATCAACCGCAGCGAACAGCTTGCGCACCACTTCATACGGCCGCGTCTCACCCTGCAGCACCTGGTCGGAGAACAGCTTCAGTGCGGGAGTGAAGCGCAGATGTGGCAGCTGCTCGGACAGGTAGGGTTGCAGCGCTGGTTCGACCGGTGTCGGCTGCACCTTGGTCGGATCAATCGCGGTATGCCGGGCGAAGATCGTGACCGCGTAGCGGATCTCGAAGCGGGTCGGCTTGCCGGCTACGGCCTTGGCTTCCAGGTAGGCGGTGCGCTGCAGCGTGCTTGCCGGTGCCACGCGTGCCTTGCCCGGCGTACTGCCCAGCCACTGCACCTGTTCCTGCTGGCCGGGAATCTCACGCGGATACGGAATCCATGCGCGCACGGTCTCGCCGGCCGGCACCGCATCGGCCTTCACCGTGAGCGACTGGGTGAATTCGATGCGCTGCGGCAGCACCGAGGCCTTGCCGCTCTGTTCGGCCGCGGCAAGCACGCGCGCGTGGTGGGCGTTGAGCACTTCGTTCGGGCCCGGTGCCGGCATCGGTGCATCCGCACGGCGGCGTGCACGTGCTTCATCGCTGAGCAGGAACAGGTTCGACGGTGCGCGCTTGAAGTACCAACGCGTGCCATCGATATCGAGGTGCTCGATCAGGCCAAGCTGATCCCAGCGCGCGAATTCCTCGTCGGTCAGGTCGGGAATCCAGCGCCGCACGGCGGCCTTGGCGGCGGTTTCGTCAAGAGAAAAATCCAGGCGGATGCGCCGCATGCGTTCTTCCTGGAACGCGATGTCATCGAAACTGACGCCCGGCTCCGCCGCGTCGGCCGCCGACCAGGTGTTCAGTTCGCTATGGGCTTCGGAGAACCGTCCCGCGTCGATCATCTGCACGACGCGCGCAAACTGGATGGCCGAGGGCGGCGGCTCCGCGCCCACCGACCACGCCCACAGCAGCAGCGCGGCACACAAGCCGGCAGCAGCAATCAGACGCGGTTTGCGAACGGGAGGATCCACAGCGACACTTCCCCAGCGCGGGTGGTAACGGCTGTGTAACACGGGCCGGGATGCCGGTCAATAATTTATTCTTGATTTCGAGGCCGAAAGGAATAAATATTCCAGCAGGCATTCGAGGAGGGTGTGCAGCGCATGATCCTGGCTTCCCGCGAACGGCACCGGCATTGGCCGCGCCGCTTGACCCTGGCGCTGTGCCTGCTGGCGGCGCCCGCCTTTGCGCAGACCGCCCCGGCACCCGATCCCGGCGCACCACTGCCCTATGTGATCGGCCTGCACGAGGCGTTCCTGACCCCGCAGTACTGGGCTGCGCGCCTGGACAACGCCGATGCGCCGATCCTCGACCGCGCGCAGATCGACGCGCAGAACGCGCGGATGCGGGCCCAGGACAGCCACATCCAGGACATCGCCGCACTGCCTGCGCAGCTGGATGCGGTGGCGGTACGCGGCAGCATCGGCGCACTGTCGAGCTGGCCGACGCGCGCCCTCTACAACGACAAGGGCCAGCCCATCACACCGGCACTGCGCCGCGCGATCGAAGCCAACCTCGGGCTGGAGGCGATTCCCGCGCAGGCAGCGCCGCAGTATGGGCTGGTGGTGAAGCGTGCAGCGCTGCGCACCTTCCCCACCCGCGAGCGCGTTTTCAGCAGCGTCGGTGACACCGACATCGACCGCTTCCAGGAATCGGCGCTGTTCCCCGGCGACAAGGTGGCCGTGGTCCATCGCAGTGCCGATGGCCGCTGGCTGTTCGTGCACAGCGAGCGCTACAGCGCGTGGATCGAGGCCGACGCGATTGCCAGTGGTGACAAGGCCACGGTGCTCGGCTACGGCGCACAGGGGCCCTACCGCATCATCACCGGCGCCACCGCGCAGACCGCCTACACCCCGGAAGAACCGCGCGTGTCGCGCCTTCAACTGGACATGGGCGTGCGCCTGCCGGTGCTGGCCGACTGGCCCGCTGCTACGCCGGTAAACGGGCAACAAGCGCATGCCTCGTGGGTGGTGCAGCTGCCGGTACGCGAGGCCGATGGTCGCCTGAAACTGGTCCCTGCGCTACTGCCGCGCTCGCAGGACACCGCCGCCGGCTACCTGCCGCTGACCCCGCGCCTGCTGCTGCAGCAGGCCTTCAAGTTCCTCGGCGAGCGCTACGGCTGGGGCCACGACTACGACACCCGCGACTGCAGTGGGTTCGTCTCGGAGATCTACCGCAGCTTCGGCGTGCTGCTGCCGCGCAATACCAGCGCGCAGGCGGTCAGCCCGGCGCTGGACCGCCTGCCGTTCACCAGCAAGGACGGCAAGACCGTGCGCGACCGCGCCGTCACCGAACTGCAGGTAGGCGACCTGGTCTACATCCCCGGCCACGTGATGATGGCCATCGGCCACGTCGACGGCCGCACCTGGGTCATCCACGATACGGCGGGGGGCAGCTGGTTCGGTGCCGACGGCACGCGTGTGCAGGCCCATCTCAATGGTGTTTCGGTCACGCCGCTGGAGCCGATGATGGCCAGCGACAGCGTCCGCTACATCGACCGCATCACCAACATCCAGCGCCTGCGAGCCAAGACTCCCTGAATGAAGATCACCGCCATCGAACTGGGCATGCTGCGCGTGCCGCTGAAGACGCCGTTCAAGACCGCCCTGCGCACGGTGGAGACCGTGGAGGACGTGGTGGTGCTGATCCGCACCGACACCGGCCACACCGGTTATGGCGAAGCGCCGGCCACGGCAGTGATCACCGGCGACACCCATGGTTCGATCATCGAAGCGATCCGCCACTTCATCGCGCCGCGCCTGATCGGCCAGGAGGTCGCCAACCTCAACCGCCTGTGCGGGCTGGTGCAGAGCGCGATGGAGCGCAACACCAGCGCCAAGGCCGCGGTGGAAATCGCGCTGTACGACCTGTGGGCGCAGCTGCATGGCGCGCCGTTGTACCAGATGCTTGGCGGCGGCGATCCGGTGATCACCACCGATATCACCATCAGCGTGGACTACATCGACAAGATGGTGGCCGACTCATTGTCGGCGATCGAACGCGGCTTCGAGTCGCTGAAGATCAAGGTCGGCAAGGACATCGGCCTGGACATCGAACGGGTCAAGGCGATCCATGCCGCCGTCGAGGGCCGCGCCCTGCTGCGGCTGGATGCCAACCAGGGCTGGACCGCCAAGCAGGCGGTACATGCGATGCGCACGCTGGAAGAGGCCGGCGTGGTGCTGGAACTGCTGGAACAGCCGGTGAAAGCCGCCGACATCAGCGGCCTGAAGTACGTCACCGACCGCGTCAACACGCCGGTGATGGCCGACGAGAGCGTGTTCAGCCCGAGCCAGGTGATGGACCTGATCCAGCAGCGCGCAGCGGACATCATCAACATCAAGCTGATGAAGACCGGCGGCCTGTCCAACGCGATCCGCATCGCCGACATCGCCGGTATCTACGGCGTACCGTGCATGATCGGCTGCATGATCGAGTCGAGCATCAGCGTGGCCGCCGCGGTGCACCTGGCGGTGGCCAAGAGCGATGTGATCACCAAGGTCGATCTGGACGGCCCGTCGCTGGGCCAGTTCGATCCGGTCAGCGGTGGCGTGCATTTCAACGAATCGGAGATCAGCATCAGCGACGTGCCGGGGTTGGGCATCACCGAAGTGCGCGGGCTGGAGATGCTGGGTTGAACCGTAGATCCACGCCGCGCGTGGACGACGTTGCTCTGGTTTTTGCCCTACCCCGTAACCCCTTCGCGGCTGGCACGCGCGCGATCTGTCCGGGGT
>NZ_JAPTFX010000029.1:0-38468 GCF_030985895.1 Stenotrophomonas sp. Sm6012
AGCTTGCTCGACTGCGGCCGACAACAGTCGAGCAAGCTCGACTCTACGCCTGGCGCAAAGGCAGTCGAGCAAGCTCGACTCTACGAAAGCGTTGCACGTCCTCAGGCCGGTGGCAGCACCTTGCCGGGGTTGAGGATGCCATCCGGGTCCAGCGCGGCCTTGATCGCGCGCATCGTCGCCAGTGTTTCCGCGCTGAAGGCCCTGGCCATGAAATCGCGCTTGGCCAGGCCTATGCCATGCTCGCCGGACAGCGTGCCACCCAGTGCCAGCGTCAGTTCGAAGATCTTCGGCAGCGCGGCGTGTGCGCGTGCATTCTCGTCGGCATCGTCCGGGTGGTACAGGATGTTGACGTGCAGGTTGCCGTTGCCGGCATGACCGAAGGTGACGATGGTGAGCGTGTAGTCACGTGCCAGTGCCTGCACGCCCGCCACCAGATCGGGAATGCGCGATACCGGTACCACCACGTCTTCGTTGATCTTGCCCGGGGCGACACTGCGCAGTGCCGGCGACAGGGCTTTGCGTGCGGCCCACAGCTGATCGCGCGCGCGGCCTTCCATCGCCACGTCCAGCGCGATCATGCCGTCGCCTTCAGCGGCGCTGGCCAGTGCCTGCAGCAGGTAGGGCAGGGTGTCGTGGTCGCCATCGGCTTCGACCAGCAGCATCGCACCGGCCTCGGGTACTTCGGCGCCGTTGAGCCGCAGCAGTTCAAGGCTGCGTGCGTCCATGAATTCCAGGCGCGTGGGCACCACCGGCTGTGACATCAGACGCGATACTGCGGCGGCGGCAGCATCGGCATCGCGGTACAGCACGCGCAGACCGGCCTGGCTGACCGGCAGCGGGGTCAGCTTCAAGGTGGCTTCCACGATCAGTGCCAACGTGCCCTCGCTGCCCACCAGCAGGTGGGTGAGGTCATAGCCGGTGGAATCCTTGGTGTAGGCGCCGCCGCAGCGGATCACCTCGCCGGTGCCGGTGACCGCCACCAGGCCCAGCACGTTGTCGCGGCTGGTGCCGTACTTCACCGCGCGCGGGCCGCCGGCATTGCAGGCCAGGTTGCCGCCCACGCTGCAGATATCTGCGCTGGACGGGTCTGGCGCCCAGAACAGGCCGTGCGGTGCCAGCGCCTGCTGCAGGGTGCCGTTCAATACGCCTGGCTGCACGACTGCGCAACGGTCACCGGCGCGGATCTCGACGATGCGGTCCATGCGGGTGAACGACAGCACGATGCTGCCCGGCAGTGGCACCGCCGCACCGGTGGTGCCGGTGCCTGCGCCACGCGCGACCAGCGCGATGCCATGCGCGCGGCAGGCACGCACCAGCGCCTGTACCTGTTCCACATCGGCGGGCAGCGCCACCGCCGCTGGGCGCTGGTGGCGCCATGAGTTGTCCTGCGCGTTCGCCTCCAGCGCGCTGTCGTCCATGCGCCAGCCCTCCGCGCCCAGCAGGGCGGACAGTTCGGCAATCAGTGCGGCGGGCAGTGCGGTACTCATGACGGATCTCGTGGGGAAACAGAGGTATCAACGGGGAGACGCGCCCTGGTGGGCGCCGACCAAGGTCGGCCTCTACCGGGCTGCCCGCTTCTGGTAGGTGCCAACCTTGGTTGGCACAGAAGCGCCGACCAAGGTCGGCCTCTACCAGAACAGGTGGGCGCCGACCAAGGTCGGCCTCCGCTGGGCTGCGCGCTCTTGGTAGGTGCCAACCTTGGTTGGCACAGAAGCGCCGACCAAGGTCGGCCACTACCAGAGCATGTGGGCGCCGACCAAGGTCGGCCACTACCAGAGCATGTGGGCGCCGACCAAGGTCGGCCTCTACCGAAACGAAGGGTTGCCATCAGCAGTCGTCCAACCGGAACGCATCACGCAGCCAGTGCAGCTGTGGCGGTTCGCCACTGGCTTCGACCACATCGAAGCGGCAAGGTGCATTGGCCAGCGCAGGGTGGTCCTGCAGGTACAGCTGCGCGGCATGCGCCAGGCGCCGGCACTTGCGCGCATCCACCGACGCGGCGCCGCCACCGAAGTCCGAACGCGCGCGGTAACGCACTTCCACGAACACCACGGTGCCGGCGTCGTCCATCACCAGGTCCAGTTCGCCGCCGCGATAGCGCACGTTGCGCGCACGTGGCTGCAGGCCAGCCTGTTGCAGATGCTGCTCGGCGGCGGCTTCCACCGCCGAGCCACGTTGGCTGCGCTCAGCGACCACCGACGATCGGCATCGGCCGGCCGCCATTGAAGGTGGACCACGCCGGCTGGCGCAGGATGTTGCCGTTGCTGTCCAGGAACAGGGTGCCGGTGGCGCCGTCCAGGCCGCCTTCGTTGGACAGCTTGTCCAGGTAGGCAGTGATCTTCCAGGCGTCGGCGCCGAAGGCGAACAGGCGGCCGGCCGCACCGCGTGCGCTGGGCAGGGTGCTGGCGACCTGGCTGGACGACGGCAGGCCGGACACGCTGCGTACGTTCCAGGCTTCGTTCGGGTAGACGATGCCGTCCAGCGCCACGTCTTCTTCCACCTTGCCGCTGCCGACTGTCAGCTGCGAAGTGCCGACGCGGGTCGCGCCACCGGCACCGGCCAGTGCCAGCTGCGGCGCCAGCAGGCGCGCCTGCGGTGCGCGTACGGCGAGGAACACGGCATCGACCTGGCCGGCATTGCGCACCTGTGCACCCACATCCCCTACCGCATCGGTCACGCCGACCGTGGCCACCACCTGACCGCCACGCTGGGCGAAGCGCTGCGCGAAGGCGGCGGCGGCACGGCGGCCGGTGTCGTCGGCGCTGTTGATCACCAGTGCCTTGCCTCGCTCGCGGCCACGCAGGTATTCGGCGGCCACGATGCCGTCGTCTTCCGGGGCCAGCGAGAAGCCGGCGCTGCCGGCCGGCGGTGCATCCTTGCCGCGGTTCAGCGCCAGCACCGGCACCTGCAGCTGCTGGCGGCCGTACACCGCGTCCACTTCGTCGCGGCCCAGCGGGCCGACCACGAAGTCGGCGCCGGAGGCGACAGCCTTGTCATACGCGGCCAGTGCACCGGCCGGGGTACCGGCGGTGTCGATGAAGTTGATGTCCGGGCGGCGGCGGGTCTCGCCGTAGTAGGCGGCCAGCAGGCCGTCACGCACCGGCTGCGCGGCGGTGGCCAGGCGGCCGCTGAGCGGCAGCAGCACGGCCAGCTTGGCCGGCGGGCGGTAGCCATCGCTCAGTGCCGGCGGGCGCTTGCTGGTATCGAACTGGGCCGCGCCATCGCGATCGAACGGGCGCGGCAGCGGCAGGCCGCGCGCGATCAGCGCACGGCCGGCGAAGTTGTACAGCGGGTCGTTGGCCGGCAGGGCCGCGGCACGGCTGCGCAGGCTGGCGTCGTCGAGGGTGCCGAGCAGGCCGGCGATGGCGGCCTGGTTGTCGTTGCGTGCAGCACCCGCCAGACCGGCGTGGGCGCGGGCGCGCTCGGCGGCGGCACCGAAGGCGTCGCCGGTGCCCTGCAGTGCCTGGGCGCGTGCCAGCAGCCAGCGGGTGCGCAGGCCGACCGCAACGCTGTCGGAATGATCCTTCAACAGCGCCAGCGCCTGCGCCGGTTGCTTGTCGGCCAGCGCCAGCTCGGCACCGGTCAGCTGGTAACGCTGCAGGCTGGCGCCGGTCAGCTGGCGGGCGGTGAGCTGGCCCAGCAGGCTGCGCGCGCGGGCGCTGTCGCCGGCCAGGTGCCAGGCCCAGGCCGCGTCGGCCAAGGCGTTGCTGCGGGCACCCCCGCGCAGGGTGGCGGCCAGGCCTTCCAGCTGCAATGCGGCGTCGCGCGGCTTGCCCTGTTCGATCAGCGCCAGCGCCTGGCTCTGGGCCGGCGAATCGGGCGTGCTGGTCAGGCTGGTGGTGGCACAGCCGGCCAACAGCATCAGCGACAACGACAGGGCGGAGATCCGTGCGGCGGGCTTGTTCATGATCGGGTCCATGCGATGAGGGCAGCGGCCTTGGCCGGGTACACGCTACGATTCTACCCTTGCCCCGTGAGTACCGCTGAAATGAGTGTGCCAACCCTGTACGTCGTCGCCACCCCGATCGGCAACCTGGCCGATCTGAGCCCGCGCGCGCAGGAGGTGCTGCGTTCGGTGGCCGCCATCTGTGCCGAGGACACCCGCCGCAGCGGCCAGCTGCTGTCCCATTTCGGCATCCAGCAGCCGCTGGTGGCCCTGCACGAACACAACGAGGAAGCGCTGTCGCAGCGCCTGGTGTCGCGGTTGCAGGCCGGTGAATCGCTGGCCCTGGTCAGCGATGCCGGCACCCCGCTGGTCAGCGACCCCGGTTTCCGCCTGGTGCGTGCCGCGCGCGCGGCCGGCATCAAGGTCAGCCCGATTCCGGGCGCCTGCGCGGCCATCGCCGCGCTGAGCGTGGCCGGGTTGCCCAGCGACCGCTTCAGCTTCGAGGGCTTCCTGCCGGCCAAGGCCAGCGGACGCCGTGACCGCCTGCAGCTGCTGGCCGGCGAAGTGCGCACGATGGTGTTCTACGAATCCTCGCACCGCATCGCCGAGTCGCTGGCCGACATGGCCGCGATCTTCGGCGGCGAGCGCCCGGCGGTGCTGGCGCGCGAGCTGACCAAGCTGTTCGAGACCGTGCTGGATGGCGACCTGGCGGGTCTGCTGGCGAAGGTGGAAGGCGACGAGAACCAGCGCAAGGGCGAGTTCGTGGTGATGGTGCAGGGTGCTGGTGATGATGAGGAGGCGCAGCTGGCGCATGGCCGCCGCGTCTACGCCACGCTGAGCGAACACCTGCCGCCGTCGACGGCCGCCAAGCTGGCCGCCGAACTGACCGGTGCACCGCGCAAGGCGTTGTACGGCAGTTGATGGATCGTGCGGACCAAGGTCCGCACCCACCAGAGCGGAATCCGCACCCACCAGAGCGGAATCCGCACTCACCAGAGCGGAATCCGCACCCACCCGGGCAGCGGCATCGGTAGATCCACGCCATGCGTGGATGGATGAGCCGGATGCCGCGATCAGCGCGGCAGGAAGCGCGCGCGTGCGCTAGAATGCGCGCTGGCGGAGCCGGCCAGACAGTCGCGTCATCCCTTCGGGGGTGCCGAGGAAAGTCCGGGCTCCATAGGGCAAGGTGCCAGGTAACGCCTGGGCGGCGAAAGCCGACGGAAAGTGCAACAGAAAGATACCGCCTACGTCTTCTTCGGAAGGCCGGTAAGGGTGAAATGGTGCGGTAAGAGCGCACCGCGAGTCTGGCAACAGACCGGCACGGCAAACCCCACCTGGAGCAAGACCAAATAGGGATCCTTTGGCGCGGCCCGCGTTGGATCCGGGTAGGTTGCTTGAGCGTTGCGGTGACGTAACGCCTAGAGGAATGACTGTCCACGACAGAACCCGGCTTATCGGCCGGCTCCGCCTCCTTTCTTCATCGGCGCACACCGCGCCTCGGCAATGCCGGCCAGCGGCCGGCACTACCAGGGCGCCATGCCGTCGTCAGCCCGGCGTGCGGTACTGCCCGGCGGAAATGAACTGCGAGAAGCGCTCGCACCACACCACGACCGTGGTGTAGTCGTCCACGTTGACGTCATCAGGTACATCGACCAGGAAACGGCTGAAGGTCTTCACCTCGCCGATGCGCCGGGACTGTGCCTTGACCTTCAGGAAGTCGGCCTTGTTGTCGACGAAGCCGTGCACCAGGTAGACCTTGTAGTCCGGCCCCGGCCCCATCTTTCCGTCGAAGGCCACCTGGGTGGCGCTGACGCTGACCTTGCCTTCGGCCCAGTGCACCGCATCGCTGCCCTTGAGGTCGCGCCGGAAGGTGGTGTGGTAGGCGGCCTTGCCCATGGCGTCCTGCACCTGCGCGGCAGGGGGATCGTCGGGGGCGATCAGGATCGGCAGCAGGTAGACGCCCAGGCCAAAGCCGAGGCCGAGGGTGAGCAGGTGGGTGGCAGCAAGAACAAGAACGCGACGCATCGAAGACTCCCTGTGGATCGGTCAGGTGCGCGGCAGGACCGCGCCCAGTCATCGTGTGGCGTGCAGCTAGACATTTATAGACACAGAAAACGGGTACAGGGTCAGAAGGCGACGCGGCTCTGGCCGAGTGCGACGCCCTGCGGACCGAAGCGGCGCTCGTGGATCTCGCCGTGGCCGTCGGCATCGATCAGCAGCACGGTGCTGGCGCGGGTGCCGTAGTCGTCGCCGCGGATGAAGGCCGGGCTCAGCCAGCGTTCGCGTTCCAGGCCGATGCCGGTATCGGGCAGCTCGCCGTCGGCGGGGCGGTGTTCGTCGGCCAGCGCGGTCCACAGCGGGGCCAGCTCGCCATCGCCGGACTGCAGCCAGGCCGAAAGCGCGGCCATCAGCCGCCGGGTCTTGGGCCAGGGGGCGTCCAATGCACCGTTGGACATGCCGTGTACACCGGGGCCGAGGGTCTGGCGCTCGGCCGGGTGGTTGCCCAGGTACTCCAGGCTGTTGCCGTCGGCCAGCAGCAGGTTGAACGGGGCATAGGCGCCGGCCACGGCCGCCAGGCGGTCGATGTGCACGGCCGCCGGGTCGCGGCCGCGCAGGAAGTCAGCCACCAGCGCGCCGCGCGACGGACCGGTCTGGGCGGCCAGCGGATCGCGGACATTGGTGACCACCGCCATCCGGCCCGAGGCACCCACCCCGGCCCAGCCGCCACCGGAGCGCAGGTCGCGCCCGCCGATGACGGAGGTCTCATCTTGCCAGGGGGCCAGCGCCGCCGTCGGGCGGGCGTGGAACTCATCACGGTTGCCGGTCATCACCAGCCGCCAGCGCGGGTGGTGCATCCAGCCAAGAGCGAGCAGGCACATGGCGTCATTGTGCACGGTTTGCGCAGTCCGGCGCCGTTTTTGGCCCGCTCTGGATGAATGCGCGGCCGATGTTTCACGCCCTGTCCACACCCCTGAACTTCCGTTCAATCTCAAAAATTGAGACGGATCAGCAACTTGTGGATAAGCCTTGAACAATTCTCTAAAGGTTGTTGCAAGCCATTGATGCGGCTGGCGATTTCCCTGCTGAAAAGTTGTTGACAACCCTCGGCCCGCTGCTAAGGTGGGCATCAGAGGGAAATCCGGGTGTTTTGTGGGTTTTCGTGGTTCAATGTTTCACCGGGCGAAGGATAGGTGCACGCGTCGTGTTCCAGGGCGAGACGGCCATCACAGTTGACGATAAAGGGCGCATGGCGGTTCCCACCGCACACCGCGACCTCGTCGCGCGCGCCAGCAACAACCGTCTCGTACTGACCTACAACCCGTTCGAAGCCGGCTGCCTGTGGCTGTACGCAGAGTCGGAATGGGAGCGGGTCCGCGACGATGTGATGTCCAAGCCCAACACCCAGCGCGTCGTGCGCCTGTTGCAGCAGAAGCTGGTCGGTTCGGCCGCCCATCTGGAGCTGGACGGCAACGGTCGCATCAGCATCCCCGCCAGCCACCGCGGTGCGGTGGGCATTGAGAAGAAGGCGGTATTGCTCGGTATGGGCGACAAGTTCGAATTGTGGAGCGAGCAGGCGCATCGGGCCCTGATCCAGCAGACGTTGTCTGACGAGGATCTGGGTGATGGGTTGCTCGACCTGAAGTTGTGAGCCGGGGTGCCCGGATGCGCCCAGAAGCGCAGGCCGGTCACCTTCCGGTGTCGCAGTCGCCGGCGGTGCACCTGCCGGTCCTGTACACCCAGGTCCTTGAAGGCCTGAGGGTGATCGAAAACGGACGTTATCTGGATGGCACGTTCGGTCGTGGCGGTCATGCACGTGGCGTGCTTACCCAGTTGGGTCCCGAGGGGCGCCTGCTGGTCATGGACAAGGATCCGGAAGCCATCGCCGTAGCCGAGCGCGATTTCGCGCCGGACCCGCGCGTGTCCATCTTCCGTGGCAGCTTCGCCCAGCTGCTGCAGTGGGATGCGACGGCCGAAGGGCTGGACGGCGTGCTGTTCGACCTGGGCGTGTCGTCGCCGCAGCTGGACGTGGCCGAGCGTGGCTTCAGCTTCGGCAAGGACGGCCCGCTGGACATGCGCATGGACCCGGACAGTGGCGAAAGTGCCGCGCAGTGGATCAATCGCGTCGAAGACCGCGAGATCGCCGATGTGCTGTGGACCTACGGCGAAGAGCGCCAGAGCCGCCGCATCGCGCGTGCCATCGTGGCCCGCCGCGAGAAGCAGCCGTTCACCCGCACCGCCGAACTGGCCGAGCTGATCGCCTCGGTGATGCCGCGTGGAAAGGACAAGATCCACCCGGCCACGCGCAGCTTCCAGGCCATCCGCATCCACATCAACCGCGAACTGGCTGATCTGGAAGCCGGCCTCGATGCCGCGGTGGAGCGGCTCAAGCCCGGTGGCCGCCTGGCGATCATCAGCTTCCATTCGCTGGAAGACCGCATCGTCAAGCAGTACATGAACCGCCTGGCCAAGGCGCCGCCGGCCAACCGCCGCCTGCCCGAGGCGGAGGTGTTCGTGCCCATCCTGGATCTGATCGGCGGCGCCATCAAGGCCACCGACGAAGAGCTGGCGGCCAATCCGCGTGCCCGCAGCGCCGTGCTGCGCGTGGCCCAGAAGCAGGAGGCCGATGCATGAGCCGGCTGCTGCTGATCATCCTGTTGGCCTCGACCGTGGCCTCGGCGATCGGCGTCGTGTTCGTGCGTCACCGTCACCGGCAGACGTTCATCGAGCTGTCGCGCGCCGAGCGCAAGCGCGATGACATCAACCTGGAGTTCGGCCGCCTGCAGCTGGAACAGGCCACCCTGGCCGAAGCCAACCGTGTCGATCGCATCGCCCGCGAAAAGCTCGGCATGAAATTCCCCGAGGCCGCCGACATCGTGGTGGTGCGGCCATGAGCAAGACCGGCCGCAACCGCCCGCGCAACGCCTTCAACCTGCGCCAGCGCCTGCGCTGGGTCGCGCTGGCGCTGGGCCTGTGCTCGGTGTCGCTGGTCGGCCGCGCGGCCTACGTGCAGATCATCAACAGCGACTTCTACCAGCGCCAGGGCGAGGCCCGTTATCTGCGCGAGCTGCCGATCAAGACCTCGCGCGGCATGATCACCGACCGCAACGGCGAGCCGCTGGCGGTGTCCACGCCGGTTGCCTCGATCTGGGTCAACCCGCAGGACCTGCTGCGTTCGCCCGAGCGCATCCCCGAGCTGGCCCAGGCGGTCGGCATGTCGGTGGATGAGCTGAGCAGCCGCCTGTCGCAGAAGTCGGACAAGGAATTCATGTACCTGCGCCGCCGGATCAATCCGGACGAAGCAGAGAAGGTGGTCGCGCTGAAGATTCCGGGCGTGGCCGCGCAGCGCGAGTTCCGCCGCTTCTACCCGCAGGGTGAGGCGATGGCGCACGTGCTGGGCTTCACCAACATCGACGACCGCGGCCAGGAAGGCCTGGAGCTGGCGTTCGACGAATGGCTGCGCGGCAAGGCCGGCGCCAAGCGGGTGATCCGCAACCGCAAGGGCGAGACCGTCGAGAGCGATCTGCTGCGCGCCGCCGAACCGGGCAAGGACCTGACCCTCAGCATCGACCGCCGCATCCAGTACCTGGCCTTCAAGGAGCTGCGCAACGCGCTGGTGGCCAACAAGGCAGCCGGCGGTTCGATGGTGATCATGGACGTGACCACCGGCGAGATCCTGGCCATGGTCAACCTGCCGACCTACAACCCGAATTCGCTGACCGGCGCGCTGCCCGATGCGCGCCGCAACCGTGCGGTGACCGACCTGGTCGAGCCGGGTTCGACGATGAAGCCGCTGACCATCGCCACTGCGCTGCAGGCCGGTGCGGTGACCAAGGACACCATCATCGACACCAACCCGGGTTACATGACCCTGGGCCGCTTCACCATCCGCGACGTGCCGCGCAACAACGGCGTGCTGAACGTGACTGGCGTGATCACCCGCAGCTCGAACGTGGGTGCGGCCAAGGTCGCGGCGAAGATGCCGGACCAGGTGTTCTACGACGGTGTGCGCCGCTTCGGTTATGGCTCGGTGCCGCACAGCGGTTTCCCGGGTGAATCCGGTGGCGTGGTGCTGCGCCCGGCGCGCTGGTCGGGCACCACCAAGACCACCATGTCCTACGGCTATGGCCTGAACGTCACCCCGCTGCAGATCGCCACGGCCTACTCGGCGCTGGCCAACGGCGGTCGCCTGATCGCGCCGACCTTCGTCAAGGGCCAGCGCAACGAAGGCCAGCAGATCATCGACGAGAACGTCGCCAAGCAGGTGGTGGCGATGATGGAAACGGTGGTGACCCAGGGCGGCGCCAAGCAGGCGGCGGTGCTGGGCTACCGCGTGGCCGGCAAGACCGGTACCGCGCGCAAGGCCGGCCCCGGCGGTTACGAGCGCGGCCACTACAACGCGCTGTTCGCCGGCGTGGTGCCGGCCACCAACCCGCGTTTCGCCACCGTCATCGTCATCAACGACCCGCAGGCCGGCAAGTTCTACGGCGGCCTGGTGTCGGCGCCGGTCTATCACAACGTGATGGAAGGCACCCTGCGCCTGATGGACGTGCCGCTGGACGACCTGCAGTCGTGGCTGGCCGCCCAGCAGTCCGGCAAGGTCGGCCATTCGGCCTCGATCCTGCCTGCGCCGCCGGCCGAAGCCGCACTGCCGGTGGATGCCGCCGCTGAATTCGATGCTGCGCTGCCGAGCGCGCATGCCCAGACGCCGCCCGCTACGGGAGGCACGCAATGAGTCCTTCGATGTTGCTTTCGCAGTTGCTTCCGGACGTGGCCCTGGCGGGCCATGACCCCGTTCTGACCGGCCTGGTGCTGGACAGCCGCGCCGTGCGCCCCGGTAATGCCTTCGTTGCCATCGCCGGGTTCGGCGCGCATGGCCTGGGCTTTGTCGAGCAGGCCCGCGCGGCCGGTGCCAGCGCCATCCTGTTCGAGCCTCCGGCGCCTGCCGAGCTTCCGGCACCGGCCGATGCGATCGCCGTGCCGGGCCTGCGCGCGCGCATGGGTGCGATGGCCGACCAGTTCCATGGCGCGCCGTCGCGGGCGATGGCGATGGTCGGCGTGACCGGCACCAACGGCAAGACCTCCACCGTGCAGCTGCTGGCCCAGGCTTGGCACCTGCTCGGTACGCCCAGTGGCAGTATCGGCACGCTGGGTGCCGGACTTTATGGTGCGGTCGAACCGACCGGCTTCACCACGCCGCTGGTGCTGCAGATGCATGCGCTGCTGGCGCAGCTGCGCGATGCCGGTGCACGTGCGGTGGCGATGGAAGTCAGCTCGCATGCGCTGGACCAGGGCCGCGTGGATGCCGTGCACTATGACGTGGCGGTGTTCACCAACCTCACCCGCGACCATCTGGACTACCACGGCGACATGGCCAGCTACGGCGCGGCCAAGGCGCGGCTGTTCCATCGCCCGGGCCTGAAGGCCGCCGTGGTCAACATGGATGATGCATTCGGCCGCCAGCTGTTTGCCGGCCTGCCGGCGGGCGTGCAGCCGATCGGCCTGAGCTCGCGCGGTGCCACCGACGCCAGCGTGCGCGCCGAAGCGCTGCAGCTGGACGGCCGTGGCATCGCCTTCGAACTGGTCATTGACGGCCAGCGTGCCGCCGTGCAGTCGCCGCTGCTGGGCCGCTTCAACGTGGACAACCTGCTGGCCGTGGCCGGCACCCTGCACGCGCAGGGCCAGCCGCTGCCGCGCATCGCCGAAGTGCTGTCGGCGCTGCAGCCGATCCGTGGCCGCATGAACCGCTTGGGCGGCGAAGACGGCCTGCCGACCGTGGTGGTGGATTACGCGCATACCCCGGACGCACTGGAACAGGCGCTGGACAGCCTGCACGGCCACCTGCACGGCGCGCTGTTCTGCGTGTTCGGCTGCGGTGGCGAACGTGACACCGGCAAGCGCCCGCAGATGGCCGCCATTGCCGAGCGCCTGGCCAACCAGGTCATCGTCACCGACGACAACCCGCGTGGCGAGGACGGCGACGTGATCGTGGCCGACATCCTGGCCGGCTTCCAGAATGCCGATGCCGTGACCGTGCAGCGCAGCCGCGCGCGCGCGATCGGCCTGGCGGTGAAGCGTGCCGGTGCCGGCGACATCATCCTGATCGCCGGCAAGGGCCACGAGCCGTACCAGGAGGTCAATGGCGTTCGCCATGACTTCGACGACACCGAAGTGGCTGCCGCTGCGTTGGCTGCCAAGGCTGGCGTGTTGGCCGCGCAGGCCGGGGAGGGCATCGCATGAAGCGCACCCTGCTTTCGCTGATCGCGCACTGGGCCGGCGGTGAGATCCATGGCGACGACGTGGCCATCGATGCGGTCAGCAATGACACCCGCAGCCTCGGCCCGGGCAGCCTGTACGTGGCACTGCGCGGTGAGCGTTTCGACGGCCATGATTTCGCCACCGATGCGCAGGTGCGCGGCGCCAGTGCGCTGCTGGTCGAGCGCCTGCTGCCGATCGAGCTGCCGCAGGTGCTGGTGGCCGACAGCGAGCTGGCGCTGGCGAAGATCGCCACCGGCATGCAGCGCGACCGCGACACCGAGGTGTTCGCGATTACCGGCAGCAATGGCAAGACCAGCGTGAAGAGCCTGCTGCTGTCGATCCTGCAGCAGGTGGCGCAGCACGCGCATAAAGTGGTCTACGCCAACCCGGGCAACCGCAACAACGAGATCGGCCTGCCGCTGGCAGTGATCGACGCGCCGGAAGATGCCGACTACGCCGTCTACGAGATGGGCGCCGGCAAGCCGGGCGACATCGCCTACCTGACCGATATCGCCCGCCCGCGCTACGCACTGGTCAACAACATCGCACCGGCCCATCTGGAGCGGATGGGCAGCCTGCTCGGCGTGGCCGTCACCAAGGGCGCTATCTACGCGGCGCTGCCGGCCGATGGCGTGGCGGTGATCAACGTCGACGATGCCTACGGCCGCTGGTTCGAACAGCATTTCGTCGGCACGCCGGCGCGCTGCCGCGTGCTGCGCTACGGCCTGGAGCACACCGCGGACATCACCGCGCGCGACATCCGTGCCGGTGCCCAGGGCAGCCAGTTCACCCTGGTTTCGCCGATGGGCGAAGCCCGCGTGGTGCTGGGCCTGCCGGGCCGCCACAACGTCAGCAATGCGCTGGCCGCGGCCAGCCTGGCGCTGGCTGCCGGTGTCGACCTGGCGCTGATCGCGGCTGGTCTGGCCGAGGCGCAGCCGGTGCCGGGCCGCCAGATCGCCCACCAGCTGCGCAATGGCGCGGTGCTGGTGGATGACAGCTACAACGCCAACCCCGGTTCACTGGCCGCCGCCATCGATGCCCTGGCCGCTGCCCCGGAAGAGGGCTGGCTGGTGCTGGGCGACATGCGCGAGCTGGGCCCGGATGCCGAGGCGCTGCATGCGCAGGCCGGGCTGCGTGCACGTGCTTCCGGTCTCAAGCGCCTGTACGCGCTGGGTCCGCTCAGCGCCGCCGCTGCCGCCGCCTTCGGCGAGGGCGGCCGTCACTTCACCACCCATGACGCGCTGTCGCAGGCGCTGAAGGACGAGCTGCACCCCGGCGTGCGCTGCCTGGTCAAGGGTTCCCGTGGCAGCGCCATGGACACGATTGTCAAAGCGCTGCTGGCGCAAGGAGAGGAATCCCCGCATGTTGTATGAACTGGCTCGATGGTTGCAGCAGTTGGAGAGCCTGTTCGGGCTGTTCAACTACCAGACGTTCCGCGCCATCCTTGCCGCGCTGACGGCCCTGTTCCTGTCGCTGTGGCTCGGCCCGGCGATGATCCGCAAGCTTGCCCAGTTCAAGGGCGGCCAGCCGATCCGCAAGGACGGTCCGCAGACCCATTTCTCCAAGGCCGGCACGCCGACCATGGGCGGTTCGCTGATCCTGCTCACCATCACCCTGTCGGTGCTGATGTGGGCCGACCTGCGCAACCGCTACGTGTGGCTGGTGCTGGCGGTGATGCTGTGCTTCGGCGCCATCGGCTGGTATGACGACTGGATCAAGATCGTCCGTCGCGACCCGAACGGCCTGAAGTCGCGCTGGAAGTACCTGCTGCAGTCGATCTTCGGCCTGGCTGCGGGCCTGTTCCTGTTCTATACGGCCGACGTGCCGGCCGCGCTGACCTTCTACATCCCGATGTTCAAGTCGGTGGCGCTGCCGCTGGCCGGCATCGGCTTCGTGGCCATCGCCTACTTCTGGATCGTCGGCTTCTCCAACGCGGTGAACCTGACCGACGGCCTGGACGGCCTGGCGATCATGCCGACCGTGCTGGTGGCCTGCGCGCTGGGCGTGTTCGCCTATGCCTCGGGCAACGTGGTGTTCGCCAACTACCTGCAGATCCCGCAGATTCCGGGCGCCGGTGAGCTGGTCATCATCTGCGCGGCCATCGCGGGCGCGGGCCTGGGCTTCCTGTGGTTCAACACCTATCCGGCCATGGTCTTCATGGGCGACATCGGCGCGCTGGCGCTGGGCGCGGTGCTGGGCACGATCGCAGTGATCACCCGCCAGGAACTGGTGCTGGTGATCATGGGCGGCGTGTTCGTGATCGAAACGCTGTCGGTGATGATCCAGGTCGCCTCGTTCAAGCTGACCGGCAAGCGCGTGTTCCGCATGGCGCCGATCCACCACCATTTCGAACTGAAGGGCTGGCCCGAGCCGCGCGTGATCGTGCGCTTCTGGATCATCTCCGTCGTGCTCGTACTGATCGGCCTGGCCACGTTGAAGGTGCGCTGAGATGAACGACCTGTCCCGCCAGGCAACACGCCTTGAAGCCATCGAAGGCAGCTACGACAAGTGGCTGCTGGGCGCGATCATCGCGCTCACCGGTGTGGGCGTGGTGATGGTGGCGTCCAGCTCGATCGCGCTGATGAGCAGCCCGTTCTACTACCTCAACCGCCACCTGATCTTCCTGGCGGTCGGCATCGTGCTGGCGGTGATTGCCGCGCGCACCGAGCTGAAGTCGATCGAGCAGTACAACCAGATGCTGCTGCTGGGCTGCTTCGTGCTGCTGCTGGCGGTGTTCACGCCGGGCCTGGGCAGCACGGTCAACGGCGCGCGCCGCTGGATCAACCTGGGCATCTCCAAGTTCCAGACAGTGGAAGCGGTGAAGGTCCTCTACATCGTGTGGCTGTCCAGCTATCTGGTGCGCTTCCGCGACGAGGTCAACGCGACCTGGCCAGCGATGCTCAAGCCGCTGGGCGTGGCCGGTGCGCTGGTGGTGCTGCTGCTGCTGCAGCCGGACTTCGGTTCCTCGACCCTGCTGCTGGCGATCACCGCTGGCATGCTGGTGCTGGGCGGGGTCAACATGCCGCGCATGTCGATGCCGGTGATCATCGGCCTGGTCGGCATGAGCGCACTGGCGATCATCGAGCCGTACCGCATGCGCCGCATCACCTCCTTCCTGGACCCGTGGGCCGACCAGCAGGGTGACGGCTATCAGCTGTCCAACGCGCTGATGGCGGTCGGCCGTGGCGAGTGGACCGGCGTCGGCCTGGGCAATTCGGTGCAGAAGCTGTACTACCTGCCTGAAGCGCACACCGACTTCATCTTCTCGGTCACCGCCGAGGAATTCGGCTTCCTGGGCACCTGCGTGATCGTGGCCCTGTATGCGCTGCTGGTCGGCCGCACCTTCTGGCTGGGCATGCGCTGCGTGGAAATGAAGCGCCACTTCTCCGGCTACATCGCCTTCGGCATCGGCCTGTGGATCAGCATGCAGACCTTCGTCTCGATCGGCGTGAACCTGGGCATCCTGCCGACCAAGGGCCTGACCCTGCCGCTGATCTCCTCCGGCGGTTCGTCGGTGCTGATGACCTGCGTGGCGATGGGCCTGCTGCTGCGCGTGTCCTATGAACTCAAGCGCGCCGAGCGCCGCCAGGCCGTGCGTATCGGTGGCGCCGAAGACGCCGCTGCCGAGCCGATGGACGAGCCGGCTGCGCCGGTGGCTGCCAGCGTACCGATGAGCGCCCAGCCGGTGGCTGCCGCTGCGCCGAACGCCGCGCGTGGCACCAGCCGCCTTCAGTCGCGCGTCGAACCGACCTTCGGGAGGCTGTCATGAGCGCAGCCCACGACGCTGCACGCCCGGTGATGATCCTGGCCGGTGGTACCGGTGGCCACATCTTCCCCGGCCTGGCCGTGGCCCGCGTGCTGCGCGAGCGCGGCGTGCCGGTCACCTGGATGGGCGCCGACGGCGCGATGGAAACCCGCCTGGTGCCGCAGCACGACATCGCGATCGACACGCTGGCGATCACCGGCCTGCGTGGCAAGGGCAAGCTGGCCCTGCTGGCCGCGCCATGGCGGCTGATGCGCGCGCTGCGCGCGGCCGGCATGATCATCCGCAAGCGCCAGCCGCGTGCGGTGGTGGCATTCGGTGGCTTCGCCTCCGGCCCGGGTGGCATGGCCACGCGCCTGCACGGCCTGCCGCTGATCGTGCATGAGCAGAACCGCGCACCGGGCCTGACCAACCGCATCCTGTCGCGCTATGCGCGCCGCCTGCTGACCGGCTTCCCCGGCACTTTCGCCCAGCGCGAGGAATTCGTCGGCAACCCGGTGCGTTCGGAAATTGCCGCCATCGCACCGCCCGAACAGCGCTTCGCCGACCGCCACGGTCCGCTGCGCGTGCTGGTGGTCGGTGGCAGCCAGGGCGCACGTGCACTCAACACCGGTGTGCCGCAGGCGATTGCCGCGCTGGGCGCGGACCTGCCGGTACAGGTGCGCCACCAGAGTGGCGAGAAGATGCATGCCGAAGCGGTCGAGGTGTATGCCAAGGCCGGCGTGCAGGCTGAAATCACCCCGTTCATCGCCGACATGGCCGACGCGTTCGCCTGGGCCGATCTGGTCGTGTGCCGCGCCGGCGCGTCGACCCTGGCCGAACTGTGCGCGGTCGGTGTCGGCAGCGTGCTGGTGCCATTCCCCGCCGCCGTCGACGATCACCAGACCCGCAATGCGGAGTACCTGGTCGAGCGCGGCGCGGCGGTTTTGCTGAAGCAGGACGGAACGCTGGCCGACGGCATTGCCGCACTGCTGCGCGATCTGTCCGAAAATCCGGCCCGCCGCATGCAGATGGCGCAAGCCGCGCGTGCCCTGGCCAAGGTCGATGCCGCCGAGCGCATCGCCGATATCATTCTTGAGGAAGCTGTATGAAGAAGGCATGCCACCGCGCCTGCCCTGCGCGAGGCCGCGCATGATCCGTCGCCTGCACGACACCAACGACCTGGTGCGCGCGTTCCCGCGCGTGCATTTCGTCGGCATCGGTGGCACCGGCATGAGCGGTATCGCCGAAGTGATGCTGACGCTGGGCTACGAAGTGTCCGGCTCGGACAATGCCGACAACGGCGCGACCCGCCGCCTGGCCAGCCTGGGTGCGCGCATCATGCGCGGCCACTCCGCGGCCAATGTGCTGGGCACCGACTGCGTGGTGGTCTCCAGCGCCATCCGCGAAGACAACCCGGAACTGATGGAAGCGCGCAGCCAGCGCATTCCGATCATGCCGCGCGCGGCGATGCTGGCCGAGCTGATGCGCTTCCGCCGTGGCATCGCCGTGGCCGGTACCCATGGCAAGACCACCACCACCAGCCTGACCGCCGCGGTGCTGAGCGAAGGTGGCCTGGACCCGACGTTCGTGATCGGTGGCCAGCTGCTGGCTGCCGGTGCCAACGCCAAGCTGGGTGGTGGGCAGTGGCTGGTGGCCGAGGCCGATGAAAGCGATGGCAGCTTCCTGCGCCTGAATCCGCTGATGTCGATCATCACCAACATTGATGCCGATCATCTGGAGAACTACGGCAACGACTTCGCCCGCGTGCAGGCGGCCTTCGCCGAGTTCCTGCAGCGCCTGCCGTTCTACGGCCTGGCGGTGCTGTGCATCGATGATCCGGAAGTGGCGGCACTGGCTGCCAAGACCCCGCGCCACGTGATGAGCTACGGCATGAGCCCGCAGGCCGACGTGCGTGCCGAGAACGTGGTGCAGGAAGGGTCGCGCATGCGCTTCACCCTGCGCCTGCCGCAGGGCACCAGCCAGGAAGTGGTGCTGGCGCTGCCGGGCAGGCACAACGTGCTGAACGCACTGGCCGCCGCGGCAGTGGGCTGGCAGCTGGGCGTGGCGCCGGACGCCATCGCACGCGCACTGGAAGGCTTCGCCGGCGTCGGCCGTCGCTTCAACGATCTGGGCGAAGTGACCACCGCCAGCGGTGCCAAGGTGCGCATCATCGACGACTACGGCCATCACCCGAGCGAGCTGGAAGCGGTGTTCGCCGCCGCCCGCGGTGGCTGGGCCGACAAGCGCCTGGTGGTGGCTTTCCAGCCGCACCGTTACAGCCGTACTCGCGACCAGTTCGACAAGTTCGCCGCAGTGCTGTCCAGCGTCGATGCGCTGGTGCTGAGCGAGGTCTACCCGGCCGGTGAAGAGCCGATTGCCGGCGCCGATTCGCACGCGCTGGCGCGCGCCATCCGTGCGCGCGGCCGCAGCGAGCCGGTGGTGGTGGGCAAGGCGGCCGAACTGGCCAGCGTGCTGCCGGACGTGCTGCAGGACGGTGACCTGCTGCTGATGATGGGAGCCGGCGACATCGGCGCGGTGGCCAGCCAGATCGCCGTGGAAGGGTTCAAGGCGGAGGGCGAGGCGTGAGCACGCTGACCTTCCCGCCGCTGCGCGTGACCGACCCGGCCGTGTTCGGCCGCGTCGCCGTGCTGCTCGGTGGCAGTTCCAGCGAACGCGAGGTGTCGCTGGATTCCGGCCGCAACGTGCTGGAAGCACTGCAGGCACGCGGCATCGATGCGTTCGCCGTGGACGGCATTCCGGCGCTGGCCAAGGTGCTGGCCGCCGGCGGTGTCGACCGCGTGTTCAACATCCTGCACGGCCACAACGGTGGCGGTGAGGATGGCATCGTGCAGGGCCTGATGGACGCCTTCGGCGTGCCGTATACCGGCTCGAACGTGCTGGGTTCGGCGCTGAGCATGGACAAGATCCGCACCAAGCAGGTGTGGCTGTCGCTGGGCCTGCCGACCCCGCAGTACCGCAAGGTCACGGCCGAGGACGTGCATGCCAATGCCGCCGGACTGGGGCTGCCGGTGGTGGTGAAGCCGGCCAATGAAGGCTCCAGCGTGGGCATCAGCCGGGTCACCGACGACGCTGGCCTGGACGAGGCGGTGGCCCTGGCCGCGCGCTACGACGGCCAGCTGCTGATGGAACAGATGGTGGTCGGCGACGAACTGACCGTGGCCATCCTCGGCGACGTGGCGCTGCCGTCGATCCGCATCGTGCCCAAGGGCCAGTGGTACGACTACAACGCCAAGTACATCGCCGAGGACACCCAGTACCTGTGCCCGGGCCTGGACGGTGCCGACGAAGACGAGATCCGCCGCATCGCGCTGGCTGCGTTCCGTGCCGCCGGCTGCCGCGGCTGGGGCCGCGTGGACGTAATGCGCGACCGCGCCAGCGGCCGCTTCTTCCTGCTGGAAGTGAACACCGCACCGGGCATGACCAGCCACTCGCTGGTGCCCAAGGCGGCCGCACAGGCCGGCATCGGTTTCGAGGAACTGGTGTGGCGCGTGCTGGAACAGACCCTGGAGGCCCCGCACGCATGAACGCGGTGCTGCGCATCTTTGTCTGGCTGTTGGCGCTGTCGGTGGTTGCACTGCCGGTGGTGGCCGTGGTCAATGGCTGGGTCGGCGCCGAGCGCTGGCCGCTGGCGAAGCTGCGCGTGCACGGTGAATTCAAGCGGGTGCCGGCCGAACAGCTGCAGCAGGTGCTGCTGCCGTATGCGCATGCCGGTTTCTTCGCGGTCAAGCTGCAGGACGCCCAGGACGCCCTGGAAAAACTGCCGTGGGTGGAAAGCGCGCAGGTGCGCAAGCAGTGGCCGGACGTGCTGGAAGTGACCCTGGTCGAGCACAAGCCGTTCGCGCGCTGGGGCAACGACCGCCTGGTCTCCGAGCAGGGCAAGCTGTTCCCCACGCCGAAGAAGCTGGCCGACCTGGCGCTGCCCGAACTGGACGGCCCGGACAGCCAGACCGAAGAAGTGATGAAGCTGTACAGCGACTCGCGTGCATTGTTCGCACCGGCCGGCGTGGATGTGCGCCGGGTGACGATGGATGCGCGTGGCAGCTGGTCGCTGGTGCTGAGCAACGGCACCGAAGTGGTGGTCGGCCGTGACGACGCGCGCTCGCGCATGCAGCGCTTCGTCAAGGTGCTGCCGCAGCTCAACCGCCAGGACGCGCCGATCGAGCGCGCCGACCTCCGTTACACCAATGGTTTCACGCTGAGCTGGGGTACCCCGGCCACGCCGGCGTTTTCGCCGGCGACCCCGGCCAGCAGGACGCAGGAAAGGACATGAATCGCAAGGGTGACAAATCGCTGATCGTTGGCCTGGACATCGGCACCTCCAAGGTGGTGGCGCTGGTGGGCGAGTATTCGCCGGGCAACCCGATCGAAGTGATCGGCATCGGCTCGCACGAGTCGCGCGGGCTCAAGCGCGGCGTGGTGGTGGATATCGAATCGACCGTGCAGTCGATCCAGCGCGCGGTGGAAGAGGCCGAGCTGATGGCCGGCTGCGAGATCCGCTCGGTGTACGCCTCGATCTCCGGCAACCACGTGCAGTGCAAGAACTCGCCGGGCATCGTGCCGATCCGCGACGGTGAAGTGACCTGGGGCGACCTGGATCGCGTGCTGGACGCGGCCAAGGCGGTGGCGATCCCGGCCGACCAGAAGATCCTGCATGCGATTCCGCGCGAGTACGTGCTGGACGATTCGCAGGAAGGCATCCGCAACCCGGTCGGCATGACCGGCGTACGCCTGGAAGTGCACGCCCACCTGGTGGTGTGCGCGCAGTCGGCCGCGGCCAACATCAGCAAGTGCGTGCAGCGCTGCGGCCTGCAGGTGGACGACCTGGTGCTGTCCTCGCTGGCCTCCAGCGTGGCGGTGCTGACCGCCGATGAGCGCGAGCTGGGCGTGGTGCTGGTCGACATGGGCGCCGGCACCACCGACATCGCGGTGTTCGTGCAGGGTGCGATCTGCCACACCGCTTCGCTGCCGATCGCGGGCGACCACGTGACCAACGACATCGCGCACATGCTGCGCACGCCGACCCCGGAAGCCGAGCAGATCAAGGTGCGCTACGCCTGCGCCCTGGCCCAGCTGGCCACCGCCGAGGAAAGCATCCAGGTGCCGTCGGTGGGCGACCGCCCGCCGCGCCGCATGCCACGCCATTCGCTGGCGCAGGCGGTGCAGGGCCGCTACGAGGAAATCTTCGAGATGGTGCAGGCCGAACTGCGCCGCTCCGGCTTCGAGGAATTGGTGCGCGCCGGCATGGTGCTGACCGGTGGCGCTTCGAAGATGGAAGGCGTGGTCGAACTGGCCGAGGAAATGCTGCAGATGCCGGTGCGCGTGGGCATTCCGCAGCACGTCACCGGGCTTGGCGAAGTGGTCGGCAATCCGGTGCATGCCACCGGCGTGGGCCTGCTGCTGATGGGCAGCCAGATCGAGCATCCGCGGCGTCCGTCGCTGCCGACCGGCCGCGCCGGAAGCATGTTCAAGAAACTCAAGACCTGGTTCCGCGGCGAGTTCTGACGCGGAACCCGCAACACCGGGCGATGCCCGGGCAACACCTGCAACACCCGCATCACAGACGCAGCAACGCAACACACAACCCACACAGCCGCATCGGCAACATGACACGCGAAGGCAGGAGGCCCGACCGTCCATGCCACCGACAAGCGGATACAACGAGGACACGGACATGGCGCATTTTGAACTGATCGAAAAGATGGCACCCAATGCGGTGATCAAGGTGGTTGGCGTGGGCGGCGGCGGCGGCAATGCCGTGGCGCACATGGTCAACTCGGCAGTGGATGGCGTGGAATTCATCACCGCCAACACCGACTCGCAGGCCATCAAGAATTGCGGTGCCAAGCTGCAGCTGCAGCTGGGTACCAACGTGACCAAGGGCCTGGGCGCAGGCGCGAACCCGGAAGTCGGCCGCCAGGCCGCGCTGGAAGATCGTGAGCGCATCATGGACGCGCTGCAGGGTGCGGACATGGTGTTCATCACCGCCGGCATGGGCGGCGGCACCGGTACCGGCGCTGCGCCAGTGGTGGCACAGCTGGCCAAGGAAATGGGCATCCTGACCGTGGCCGTGGTCACCAAGCCGTTCCCGTTCGAAGGCCGTCGCCGCATGCAGGTGGCGCTGAAGGGCATCGAGGAACTGAGCCAGCACTGCGACTCGCTGATCACCATCCCCAACGAAAAGCTGATCACCGTGCTGGGCCGCAACGCGACCATGATCCAGGCCTTCCGTGCCGCCAACGACGTGCTGCAGGGCGCCGTGCAGGGCATCGCCGACCTGATCGTGCGTCCGGGCCTGATCAACGTCGACTTCGCCGACGTGTGCACCGTCATGTCCGAAATGGGCCTGGCGATGATGGGTACCGGCACCGCCCGCGGCGACGACCGCGCGCAGGCCGCTGCTGAATCGGCAATCCAGAACCCGCTGCTGGACGACGTGAACCTGGCCGGTGCCAACGGCATCCTGGTCAACATCACCGCCGGCGCCGACTTCACCATGGCCGAGTTCGACGAGATCGGCCGCACCATCGATGGCTTCGCTTCCGAAGACGCCACCGTGGTGGTCGGCACCGTGCTCGATCCGGACATGCAGGACGAAGTGCGCGTGACCGTGGTCGCCACCGGCCTGAACCGCGTCTCGGCCAGCAAGACCCAGCGCCCGGGCGAGCGTGCACCGATCAAGCTGGTGCGCAATGCGACCACCGGCCAGCCGGAGTTCGGCGACTTCGACAACGGTGGCGACGCGGTGTCCAAGGCCGTCGGCGGCATGGGCCTGGGCCTGCGCCGTGCCAGCAGCGATACCACGGCGGCCTCCACCCCGTCGGCGCCGGCCGCTTCGGCCCCGGCAGCGGCGGAACTGCCGAACGATTACCTGGACATCCCGGCCTTCCTGCGCCGCCAGGCGGACTGAGCGGGGTAGCCCGGGGCTTGTCCTCCCCGGGTTGCGCCACCATGTCCTGAAAACGCGGGCGCCGGGCCAGGATGGGCCCGGCCGCCCTGCTTCACGCCCGTCCTGCTGGCGTGCCGGTGTGTGCTGCCGGCTGCTTTTACTGGCCTTTCAGCCAGGGTAGGGGAGCGTGCGTGTTAATCTAATGTGTCACTTCCGGTCCATCCCCCATGATCCAGCAACGCACCCTCAAGAACACGATCCGCGCCACCGGCGTTGGCCTGCACAGCGGTGACAAGGTCTACATGACCCTGCGCCCGGCACCGGTCAACCATGGCATCGTGTTCCGCCGCGTGGACCTGGACCCGGTGGTGGAAGTGCCGGCCAAGGCCGAACTGGTCACCGAAGTGACCCTGTGCACCGGCCTGACCTGCAACGACGCCAAGATCCAGACCGTCGAACACCTGATGTCGGCATTGGCCGGGCTGGGTGTGGACAACATCATCGTCGAACTGTCCTCGGCCGAGCTGCCGATCATGGACGGTTCGGCCGGCCCGTTCGTGTTCCTGCTGCAGTCGGCGGGCATCGTGGAACAGGATGCGCCCAAGCGCTTCATCCGCGTGCTGAAGACCGTGGAAGTGACCGAGGGCGACAAGGTGGCCCGCTTCACCCCGTACGAGGGCTACAAGCTGGGCTTCACCATCCAGTTCGACCACCCGATGATCCCGGCCAAGCAGTCGCGCCAGGAAATCGAGTTCTCGACGCTGGCCTACACCAAGGAAATCTCCCGCGCGCGCACCTTCGGCTTCATGCGCGACCTGGAATACATGCGCGAGCGCAACCTGGGCCTGGGCGGTTCGATGGACAACGCCATCGTGCTGGACGAGTTCCGCGTGCTCAACGAAGACGGCCTGCGCTACGCCGATGAATTCGTGCGCCACAAGATCCTCGACGCCATCGGCGACCTCTATCTGGCCGGTGGCCAGGTGCTGGGGGCCTACGAGGGCTTCAAGTCCGGCCACGCGCTCAACAACAAGCTGGTGCGCGCGCTGATGGCCGACGCCACGGCCTGGGAATGGGTCAGCTTCGACTCGCCGGCGACCCCGGATCCGGTGGAGTACGCCACTCCGGCCTACGCCTGATTGCCGCAGGTTGTTGAATTTGAAGACAAAAACGCCGCCTGAAAGGGCGGCGTTGTCGTTTGTGGCGGCTGCGGCGCATTCAGCGTGCTTGAGGTGCGTCAAGCGCGGTTCGAGGTCACGGTTTTGTGAACCTGTTGGATCGAAAGCCTGAATTTAACGAAGTTTTAACTCCAATCTAACGACAGGCCCCCGGATGGCAGCTAGGATGCGACCCGGCCCCCGAAATGTTTCACGCCGTGGTGACACGTGCGACGGGGAGCGGAGCCGGATGCTCCGTTGTCGTCAGGACCGCTTCTTCGGCTTCGAGGGAACGTCCTGCAGGCACGCCAAGGCGTCGCGTAGCCCTTTGTGCGTGGCGGCTGAAACTGCGTGGGGTCCATTCCGGTTGTCGAGCGCTGGGGAGCGCGTGGGAGTGGGAGACGCAGTCTTGATGGTCACCCTGGTGGCCTTCAGCCCGATGGAACGGGCCGCGTCGAGCAACTGGGCTTCGGCAAGCCGCACCTTGGCATGCCAGACCGGGGACTCGACGAGAAAAACGAGGTGTTCCCCGTCCACATTGGCCAGCCGGCAACGGCTGCGCAGAGGTGGCGGCAACTGGGGGCGCAACTGACGGTCCAGCGCGTCGAGCCACAAGGCACGCCGCAGCGGGTTCCCGCTTTTGTCCGCCATCACCGCATCCAGCGCCGGTTTCGGCACTGACGCGGGGCGAACGCTGGATTTCGGCTCAGACATGAAAACTCACTGATGGCATTCAAAAAGATCGTAATCAAAACGCGTGAAGGACAGGCCAAAGCGTCGCCGATCACGCGTTTGCGGTTCTATTTCGAGGACCGCCCCCGCGCCCTGCTGGGCAGCGTGCTCGGGGTAGGCTGCATTATCGGCCTTGCCGGCGGCATTGGCGCCAGCGCGCTGAATGATTCCCGGCTGCAGGCCAAGGTCGAGCGCCAGGATGCGGAGCTGGCCAAGGTCAAGCGCGATGCGCAGACCCAGGTCAACGCGCTGGCGGCACGCCTGGGCGAGCTGCAGGCGCAGGCCACCCGCCTCAACGCGCTTGGCGAACGGCTGACCCAGATGGGCAAGCTGGAAGACGGCGAGTTCGACTTCAACGAGACCCCGGGTCTCGGTGACGGCGATGCCGGCGGCCCGACCAGCGACATCCCGGTCAAGGACGTCAACGCCGACTTACAGGTGCTGGAGCAGCGCTTCGCTGCTTCAGGCCGCCAGTTGTCGGTGATGGAATCGCTGATGTTCGACCACCAGCTGCAGCAGAACGCCGTGCCTTCGCGCATGCCGATCCGCAACAGCTACGTGACTTCGGGCTTCGGCACCCGCGCCGACCCGTTCGGCCGCGGTGCCGCCACCCACAAGGGCATGGACTTCCACGCCAGGGTCGGCGACCCGGTGATGGCCGTGGCCGAAGGCGTGGTCAGCTTTGCCGGCGTGAAGGGCGGCTACGGCAACGTGGTCGACGTCGATCACGGCAACGGTTATGTCACCCGCTACGCGCACAATTCGCGCCTGGTGGTGAAGGCCGGTGACCTGGTCCGTGCCGGCCAGGAAGTGGCCAAGGCCGGTTCCACCGGCCGTTCGACCGGTGCCCACGTGCACTTCGAAGTGTGGGAGAACGGCAACGTGGTCAACCCGCGCAAGTTCCTCGGCGACGGCGGCAACACGCCTGTCGGCCGCATCAGCCGCGGCTGATCCCGCTCTGGGTAGTGCCGGCCGCTGGCCGGCAAACCCTTGATGCGACAGAAAGAGGTTGCCGGCCAGCGGCCGGCACTACCGCCCCCGGAGTACGGGGGCAGCGCCGTAGGCGCGGGGGTGTGGAGGCCAGGTAAGCGGGGCCCGCGGTTCGCGCAGCGAAGCGTGGGAGCGCCAGCGCGCATGCGCTGATGCGTACCCGGCCAGCGGCCGGCACTACCCACGGGGTTGAAACCCCTTGCGGCCGTCCCAAGCTACAATGGGTGTTGCCATCGACAGGGCGCCAGGCGCCCTGTTTCGTTTGCGGCGGACGGATCCCAAGGGGGAGGCCGGGCGTCGTGTCCATCCAACCCGGTTCCTTCAATGATCAACAGCCTGCTTACCCGCGTATTTGGCAGTCGTAACGAACGACAGCTGCGCCAGCTCAACCGCATCGTCGCCAAGATCAATGCGCTGGAGCCGGAGATCGAGAAGCTTTCCGACGAGCAGCTTCAGGCCAAGACGCCGGAGTTCAAGCAGCGCATCGCCGGCGGCGAAGCCCTGGACAAGGTGCTGCCGGAAGCGTTCGCGGTCTGCCGCGAAGCCGGCCGCCGCGTGCTGGGCATGCGCCACTACGACGTGCAGCTGATCGGCGGCATGGTGCTTCACCTGGGCAAGATCGCAGAAATGCGCACCGGTGAAGGCAAGACCCTGGTGGCGACCCTGCCGGTGTACCTCAACGCGCTGGAAGGCAAGGGCGTGCACGTGGTCACCGTGAACGACTACCTGGCCCGCCGCGATGCCGCGCAGATGGGCAAGCTGTACAACTGGCTGGGCCTGAGCGTGGGCGTGGTGTACCCGGGCATGCCGCACAGCGACAAGCGTGAAGCCTACGCCTCGGACATCACCTACGGCACCAACAACGAATTCGGTTTCGACTACCTGCGCGACAACATGGCGCTGTCCAAGGCCGACCGCTACCAGCGCGGCCTGCACTACGCCATCGTCGACGAAGTCGACTCGATCCTGATCGACGAAGCGCGTACCCCGCTGATCATCTCTGGCCCGGCCGATGATTCCCCGGAGCTGTACATCCGCGTCAACCGCGTCGTGCCCAACCTGGTCAAGCAGGAAGTGGAAGACGGCGAAGGCGACTTCTGGGTCGACGAGAAGGGCAAGCAGGTGCACCTGTCCGAAGCGGGCATGGAGCACGCCGAGCAGCTGCTGGTCGACGCCGGCATCCTCAATGCCGAGACCGAGGGCCTGTACGCCCCGCAGAACCTGACCGTGGTCCACCACCTCAATGCCGCGCTGCGCGCGCACGCGATCTACCAGCGTGACGTGGACTACATCGTGCGCGATGGCGAAGTGGTCATCGTCGACGAATTCACCGGCCGTACCCTGTCCGGCCGTCGCTGGTCCGATGGCCTGCACCAGGCCGTGGAAGCGAAGGAAGGCGTGCCGGTCCAGCGCGAGAACCAGACGCTGGCCAGCATTACCTTCCAGAACCTGTTCCGCATGTACAAGAAGCTGTCCGGCATGACCGGTACGGCCGATACCGAAGCGTTCGAGTTCCAGAGCATCTATGGCCTGGAAGTGGTGGTGATCCCGACCAACCGCCCGACCATCCGCAAGGACAGCCCGGACCAGGTGTTCCTCAACCGCAAGGGCAAGTTCAACGCGGTGCTGGCCGACATCGAAGAGTGCGCCAAGCGTGGCCAGCCGGTGCTGGTGGGTACCACCTCGATCGAAACCTCGGAAATGCTGTCCGAGCACCTGCGCAAGGCCGGCGTGCAGCACGAAGTGCTCAATGCCAAGCAGCATGACCGCGAAGCGACCATCGTTGCCAATGCCGGTCGCCCGGCGGCGGTGACCATCGCCACCAACATGGCCGGCCGTGGTACCGACATCGTGCTGGGCGGTTCGCTGGAAGCGGAAATCCACGAGCTGGGCGAGGACGCGACCGACGCGCAGAAGGCCGCGGTCAAGGCCGAATGGCAGAAGCGCCACGAGGCGGTCAAGGCGGCCGGCGGCCTGCACATCGTCGGTACCGAGCGCCATGAGTCGCGCCGTATCGACAACCAGCTGCGTGGCCGTTCGGGCCGACAGGGTGACCCGGGTTCGTCCCGCTTCTACCTGTCGCTGGAAGACAACCTGATGCGCATCTTCGCCTCCGACTGGGTGCAGAAGGCCATGCGCATGATGGGCATGAAGGAAGACGACGTCATCGAGGACCGCCTGGTCAGCCGCCAGATCGAGAAGGCGCAGCGCAAGGTCGAGGCCCACAACTTCGACATCCGCAAGAACCTGCTGGACTTCGACGACGTCAACAACGACCAGCGCAAGGTGATCTACGCCCAGCGCGACGAGCTGCTGGACGCCGAGTCGGTGAAGGCCAACGTCGATGGCATCCGCGACGACGTGATCTTCGACGTGGTGGCCCGCTTCGTGCCGCCGAATTCGATCGACGAGCAGTGGGACCTGCGTGGCCTGGAGGCGACCCTGGAGTCGGACTTCGGCCTGCAGATGTCGCTGACCGACCTGGTCAAGGACCACGAGGAACTGGACGCCGAGGCCATCGCCGCCAAGGTGCAGGAGCGCGTCAACCAGCACTTCGCCGAGAAGGAAGCTGGGGTGGGCGAAGAGACCATGCGCGCGCTGGAGAAGCACGTGATGCTGACCGTGCTGGACCAGAGCTGGAAGGAGCACCTGGCACGCATGGATTACCTGCGCCAGGGCATCTACCTGCGTGGTTATGCGCAGAAGCAGCCGAAGCAGGAGTACAAGAAGGAAGCCTTCGAACTGTTCTCCGACATGCTGGAAAACGTGAAGCGCGAAGTGGTGACCCTGCTGTCGCGCGTGCGCATCCGCAGCGACGAAGAGGTGCAGGCGCTGGAAGCGGCAGAGCGCCAGCAGGCCCAGGCACGCCTGAGCCAGTCGCAGTTCCAGCACCAGGACGCGGGCGGCTACAGCGCCGACGAGGAAGCGGCGCAGGTGGAGGCCGAACGCCAGGGCGTCGCGCAGCTGCAGCGCGATGAGCCGAAGATCGGTCGCAACGACCCGTGCCCCTGCGGCAGTGGCAAGAAGTACAAGCACTGCCACGGCCAGCTGAGCTGACCTCCGGAGAGCCCCGCGAAAGCGGGGCTTTTCATTTCCGGCGGGTGATCCAGGGTGGATCCGCGATTGCGCCGGTCCCCCTGTTCTGGGCATGCTCTGCGCATGGCTCCTCCCACCCGATCGATCCACGTCGTGGCCGCCGTCATCACCGACGCCCGTGGCCGCGTGCTGCTCAACCGCCGTACCGAGAACCGCGACATGGCCGGCCTGTGGGAATTCCCCGGCGGCAAGCGCGAATCCGGCGAGACCTCCGAACAGGCGCTGGTACGCGAGCTGCGCGAGGAACTGGGCATCGAGGCCGATGTCGGTGAGTGGCTGATGGATGTTCCGCAGCGCTATCCGGACAAGCACCTGACCCTGGAAGTGCGCCATGTGCGCAGTTGGAAGGGCACGCCGCGCGGGCGCGAGGGCCAGGCGATCACCTGGGTGGCGTCGGACAAGCTGGGCCGCTATTCGATGCCGCCGGCCGACCTGCCGGTGGTGGCGGCCCTGCGCCAGCCTGACAGCTACCTGATCACCCCGGCGCCGGCCGATGATGCCGGCAGCGTGCAGCAGTGGCATGACCAGCTGCAGCGCGCGGTGGCGGCGGGCCAGCAGCGCATCCAGCTGCGCCTGCCACCGGCGCATCCGCAGCGACAGGCGATGGTCGAGCAAGCGGTGCGTGCGCATCGTCGCAGCGGTGTGCAGTGGCTGCTCAACCGCGATATCGAGCTGGCACGCGCGTTAAGCGTGGGCGTGCACCTGGGCAGCGAACAGCTGCAGCAGCTGTCGCAACGACCGTTGCCCGAGGGACAGCTGGTGGCGGCGTCCTGCCACGACCTGCAGCAGTTGCAGGCGGCACAACAGCTGGGCTGCGACTTCGCGGTGCTGGGCCCGGTGCAGGCCACTGCCAGCCACCCCGACGCCGCACCGCTGGGTTGGGATGCATTCGCAGAGCTGCGTGCGCAGGTGTCACTGCCGATCTACGCGCTGGGGGGCATGGGCAGCGGCCACATCACCGAGGCGCGCCGCCATGGCGGGCAGGGCATCGCTGCCATCCGCGGGCTGTGGCCGGCGTGATGCCAACAGGGGGAGTTTCCCGCAACGTGCGGCGCTGACCCCTCACCGGTTGCAGTAGATCCACGCCATGCGTGGATGACACCTCCCGATCACAACGTGATCCAGAAACACCCGTACTGCCGCCGAAGCCCCAGCACCGTGGAGGCACGCGCCACGCTGCCCGGCAACGCCTGCTCCAGGCGCAGGCCGACCGGATGCCGTGCGGCAGGCGGTTCGGGTTCGGAGCCCGGCACCGGATCACCCTGCTCCAGCGCCTGCGAGGCGTCCTGTTCCTGCCGCGGATACACCGGCACCACGTCCACCAGCGGCCGCCGCGCCAATGATTCCAGCTGGCCGAGGATGCGCTGCGCGCCTGCGTCGGAGACCGCGCCCCACAGGTACAGCGAGGACAGCCGGTTCACGTCGTTGCTGAGGATGCCGGTACGCAGCGCTTCCACCAGCTCGCTCAGCCGCCGTGGGCAGCGTGCACCCAGGGTGTCGCGCTGCAGGGTGCTGCCGGTGGGCGCAGGCGATGGCAGCCGTGACTGCGCGCCCAGGCTGTCGCAGGGGCGGTCGGTATACACGCTCTGGCCCTGTGCATCGGTGCAGCGGTTCAGGCGCGTGGATTGCGCGTGGGCGACGCTGGTGGCAGACCACAGCGGCAGCAGCAACAGCAGGAAGGAGAGCCGGATCATCCGCGCAGGGTAACGCCGTTCCGCTTCGCGCGGCGCGCTTTCACAGCTGCAGCAGTTTCAGCACCGACGTGGTCGGCTTGGCCAGGTTCAACGTGTAGAAGTGCAGGCCGGGTGCACCGCCCTCGATCAGGCGCTGGCATAGCCTGGCCACCACCTCGGTGCCGAATGCACGCACCGAATCCACGTCATCGCCATAGGCCTGCATCCTGCGGCTGATCCAGCGTGGGATCTCCGCGCCGCACTGCTCGGAAAAGCGGCGCAGCTGGCTGAAGTTGGCGATCGGCATGATGCCGGGCGTGATCGGTACCTGCACGCCGAGCCGCTGCACTGCGTCGACGAAATGGAAGTACGCATCCGGGTTGTAGAAATACTGGGTGATCGCCGCATCGGCACCGGCATCGATCTTGGCCTTGAAGTGCTTCAGGTCGGCCAATGCATCGGAGGCCTGCGGATGGGTTTCCGGGTAGGCACCAACCTCGATGCGGAAGGCGTCGCCGTGCTCGGCGCGGATGAAGGCGATCAGTTCGGCGGCATAGCGCATGTCGCCGGGGAAACCCATGCCGGAGGGCAGGTCGCCGCGCAACGCGACCAGGCGGTCGCAGCCGATGGCGCGGTACAGCTTGAGCAGTTCGCGGATTTCCTGGCGGGTGCCGCCAACGCAGGACAGGTGGGGGGCCGCTTCGAAGCCATGGTGCTGGTTGAGGTGGCGCACGGTTTCGGAGGTGTAGCTCAGGGTCGATCCACCGGCGCCGAAGGTGCATGACACGTACTCGGGCCCGTAGTCCTTGAGCTTGTCCGCGGCGCGGTCGAGCTGGCTGCGCTGTTCGTCGGTCTTGGGTGGATAGAACTCGAAGCTGATGGCGGTCATGGCGCGGGCGGCGGCGGCAGATGCGGGTAAGTATATCGCTTCATCAAGATGGATGTGTACGTGCGATGTGATGGGCGCCGTCCCTCGCCGGCGACCGTTCGCCCGGGTGTCTGGCCGTTGCTCCGGATTCGCAACAGCGGCGCCGTGGCTGGCGGCACGCTGAGCCCAACCCGGCAACACCCACCCGATGAAGGAGCAGACGATGAAGATCTTCCTGGCACTCTGGTACGCAATGAAGGCGCTGGCACGGCTGGCGATGATCGGCATGGCGATGGCCGTGCTGGGTTCCGGATCGGCGCATGCCTCCCCGACCGGCGCGCCGGCCCCCGGCAGGGTGCAGGTCGAGGTGGTCGGCAAGGGCCGCCCGCTGTTGATGATCCCCGGCCTGAACAGCAGCGCCGAGGTCTGGCGCGAGACCTGCCTGTCCTTGAAGGACGTGCAATGCCATCTGGTGCAGTTGCCGGGTTTTGCCGGCGCCGCGCCGGCCGAGCCGCGCCCGGCCGGGTTCCTGCCGGCGATGCGCGCGCAGCTGCTGGCCTACCTGCATGACCAGCACCTGGGGCCGGTAGTGGTGGTTGGCCACAGCCTCGGCGGCCTGCTGGGCCTGCAGATGGCGCAGGCCGAGCCGAAGGCGGTCAGCGCGCTGGTGGTGGTGGACGCGCTGCCGTTCCTGCCGGCGGCACGCGACCCGAATGCCACCGCGGACAGCGTGCGGCCGATGGCCGAGCAGCTGCGCAAGGGCATGCTCGCCGCCGACGCTGCGCAGTGGCAGGCGCAGCTGAAGGCCGGCCTGCCGGGCATGACCCGTGACCCGCAGCGGCAGGCGGAACTGGGCCGCTGGGGCGAAAGCAGTGACCGCCAGACCACGGCCGATGCGATGCACGCGGTGATGACCACCGACCTGCGTGACAGCATCACCTCGATCAGCGCGCCGACACTGGTGCTGGGCAGCTGGGCCGGCTACCAGCCGATGGGCGGCACCGAAGCGAGCACGCGGGCGGTGTTCCAGGCCCAGTACGCGAAGCTGCACGACGTGCAGGTCGCGATGAGCGCGCAGGGTTTCCACTTCCTGATGTGGGATGATCCGAGCTGGCTGCGCGGGCAGGTGCAGGCCTTCCTCGACCGTCACCCCTGAGTTTCAACACGCCTCGGAATGGACATGCCGGACTCCTCTTCGTCGGTACGCTTCTGGCTGCTCAATGCGCTGGTGTGGGCACTCTACGCGGTCGCCGGCGTCGGGCTGCGGCATGCCTATCTGGCCGACGCCGGAAGCGCGGGCGTGCTGATCACGGTCGGCCTGGCGGTCAGCCTGTTCGGCTGCAGCGGTGGCATTCGTGCGCTGGCCCTGCGCGCTGGCTGGTGGTCGCGCGGTACCGCCGGGCTGTTGTTGCGGCTGGCCGTGTCGGTGGCGCTCGGCGCGGCGCTGGCGCAGGCGCTGGTGATCATCGCCTTGCACACAGCGCTGGCACTGGGATGGGTGGACGCCGGTCGCCAGGTGGCCGACTTCAGCCCCAAGGCGCTGCTGCTCTACTGGTACACCACGGCGGTGATGCTGGCGCTGTGGACCGCGCTCTGGGCAGGCCTGCACAGCCTGCGCCGGATACGGGGTGCGGAGCTGGCGCGGCTGCGCGCGGAAGCCGAGCGCAGCGCGCTGGAGCGCGATGCACTGCGCGCACGGCTCAATCCGCATTTCATGTTCAATGCGCTGAACAACCTGCGTGCGTTGATCCTGGAAGATCCCGAGCGCGCACGCGACATGGTCACCCGCCTGTCGCGCACCCTGCGCCAGGGGCTGGCGCACAACCGCAACGAGCAGGTCACGCTGGCCGAGGAACTGGCGGTGGTGGATGACTATCTGGCGATCGAGGCGATCCACTTCGAACAGCGCCTGCAGGTGCGGCAGCAGATTGATGCCGATGCCACGCAGGCACGGTTGCCGGCGATGGCGCTGCAGCTGCTGGTCGAGAATGCGATCAAGCACGGCATCGCCAGCCGCCCGGGCGGTGGTGTGGTGCAGATAAGTGCCACGCTCGACAACAACGTGCTGCGGCTGCAGGTGGACAACCCGCTGGGGGGCGCCGGCGAGCCCAGCCCGGGCCACGGCGTTGGCCTGGCCTATCTGCGTGCGCAGCTCGGTACGCAAGGTCGTTTCACCCTGCAGCCGGTCGGCGAGCGCATGCAGGCCCTGCTGGAGATTCCGCAATGAGTGGCGTGCTGCGTGTGTTGATCGTTGATGATGCACGGCTGGCGCGGCAGGAGCTGCGCACGCTGTTGTCGGCGCTGCCCTGGGTGCAGTGCGTGGGCGAGGCCGACGATGTGCCCGCTGCACGCGAGGCAATCGCCACACTGGCGCCGGATCTGGTGCTGCTGGATGTGCAGATGCCCTCCGGCAGTGGCTTCGACGTTCTGGAGGGGCTGGAATCCGTGCCGGCGGTGGTCTTCGTTACTGCCTACGACACCTACGCGGTGCGCGCGTTCCAGGCCAACGCGCTGGACTATCTGGTGAAGCCGGTCGAGGCACCCCGCTTGCTGGAAGCGTTGCAGCGGGCGCGCCAGCGCGGGATGGTGGCAGGCGAAACCCCGGAGCCGCGCAGCACGCTGGGCGCGCAGGACCAGGTGTTCGTTCGCGAGGGCGAGCGCTGCTGGTTCGTCGCGGTCTCGGAGATCCGTCGGCTGGTGGTGGATGGCAACTACACGCGGCTGTGGTTCCGCGACCAGAACGCGCTGCTGACCCGCAGCCTGAGCGCATTGGAAGCACGCCTGCCGCAGGAGCTGTTCTTCCGGGCCAACCGCAACACGCTGGTCAATCTGCGCCGTATCCGCGCGGTGACGCCGAGCATCGGCGATGGCTACGACCTGGCCCTGGATGACGGCAGCGAAGTGGAGGTATCGCGGCGGCAGGCGCGTGAGCTGCGCGAGCGGATGGCGTTGTAGCCGCCGCTACAGTTCGGCACTGACCGGGCTGGTGACGAAGCCCCAAAGCAGGCGTGCCATCACCGCGGGCGATCGTGCCTGTGCACGGGCATAGGCCTGCAGGGCATCCAGTCGCGGGCGGTCGTAGAGGTGGCCGGCCAGCAGCACGGCGTGCACGCGGCGGGTGTTGGCGGTGGCGTGCAGCGGGTTGCCATCGAGCAGGACGAGGTCGGCGGCCTTGCCGACCTCGATGCTGCCGTGCGATGCCTGCAACTCCAGATGACGCGCGGCCTGCAGCGTGGCGGCACGCAGTACGTCGGCCTGGCTCAGGCCCGCCCGTCGCAGCCACTGCAGTTCATCGTGGTAGCGGAACCCGCCCAGGCCGGTATCGGTGCCGACCAGCACGGTGACGCCCGCACGATGCGCGGCACTGGTCAGCGCCAGTCCATGCGCGAAGTAGGCTTTCAGCACGTCTTCGCCGCGCAGGCCAGGGTAGCGCTCCACCGTGGCCTGCAGATCGTCACGCCAGGCCCAGCGCGAAAGCGGGTCCAGATAGGCCAGGCGCGGATCGTTGATGAAGGCCGGATCGCGTGCGCGCGCGTCTTCCTCGCGGGTGACGTGGGTCGGCACGAACGCCGCGCCACTGGCCTGCATCAATCCGAACGCTTCGGCGCAGAGGGCCGGCTGGTAGCCGCTGACCATCCGTTCGGCCAGCGCGGTCGGGTCTTCGCCATCGAGCGTGCCACCGCGCCACGCCGCCGCGTTGTCGAAGCAGTGGCGTACGAACAGATGGGCGTGCTCGAAGCTGCGCTGGCCGGCCTGCAATGCGCTTTCCAGTGGCACGGCCCTGGGCAGGTGGCCGACCAGCGGGCGGCGCAGCTGCTGCGCCTCGGTGGCCAGCCGCTGGTAGGTATCGGCACGCAGCCGGTTGTAGACTTTCAACGCGTCGACGCCACGCGCGCTGTACGCGCGGGCACGCTCAGCGGCGGCTTCCGGCGCGAGTAACGGATCTTCGAAGTAGAAGCTGGCGACCTGCACGAATCGCGGCGCAACCTGCTGCCCGGCGATGGCCTGTGTGGTCCAGCGGCGCTTGTCGGCCACGCAGGCGATCAGCGGATCGGTGGCCTGTGGGCAGTCCATCATGTCGCGGGTGCCGGTGATGCCGTTGGCCAGCATCAGCGGGAACTGTAGTTGCGGCGACAACTGCAGTGCATGGGTGTGCATGTCCCAGAAGCCCGGCAGCAGCCAGCGGCCACCGGCGTCGAAGACCGGCAACGCTGCATCGGCAACGCTTTCGCCGATGGCGGTGATCATGCCGTCGCGTAGCGTCACCGTGGTCGGTTCGCTGACCTGGCCACGTACGACGTCTACCACCCGGGCATTGACGATCACGCGGCTGTTGCCGGGTTCGGGCAGCGGCGGTGCCGGCAGCGGCCAGAACAGGGCGGCGGCGAACAGCAGTGGCGGCGCCAGCAGGAGTACGGCCAGCACCTTCAGCCAGAGACGACGGGGGGCGGGACGGGGCAACGCGCGTGCTGCTTCCATGAGCCGGCGATCCTTGCGGTGGGTCCTGCGCAGGGTGCGGCAAACCTGGATTGGATGCCAGTGGGCATCGGTATCCGCCCCTGCCGCCTGCGGGGCGGTTACCCTGTGCGGCAGAACTCCTGATCACATCGCGCCATGTCCATCGTCCTCACCGATTTCGCCCGTCCCCGCCTGTTCCCGCGCGTGCCGCGCGGCAACACCATCCAGGATTGCACCGCCGAGCAGTTCGAGGCCTACCTCAATGCGCACGCGCCGATGAAGGTGCTGGACGGCTACGCGCCATTCTGCAAGCTGTTCGTCTACGAGAACTGGACCAGCACGCGCTGCCTGACGGTGCCGGTGACCGACGCCAACCGGCACCTGCTGCGTAGCGGTTATGAAGCGCGCAACCGCGACGAGCTGCCGGTGCTGGTGCGCTGGTTCGAAGGCGTGGAGTCGCCGCGCGCGAACTACCTGGTGGTGATCCTGTACAGCGCCGAGCAGCTCGCCAAGGAAGGTTCGCCGATCGAGGCCGACTGGGGCATCGTCGGCTGCATCTACACCGCCGAACCGGAAGAAGTGCCGATGGCGCCGATCACCATGATGCGCAATGCGCTGGGCGTGGAGGAGGGCGGTTCCGGCGTGCCGCTGGACCGCGAGGCCTACCAGCGCGCGGTGGCGTTCTGGGAGAGCAACGCCAACTGGCGGCCGTAGATTCGTCTATGCGACGGATGTCGTAATTGCCTGCTTGCGCTTGGTGATACGGACTGATAACGACGGGAACGTCGGGTAGGTAAAATTCGCGCGGAAGCCTTTGTCCGGGCTGTTTCGGCGTCAATTGACGCAATCTGCATACCTGCAGTTTGACTGCCTTCCTGATCCAGTGTCCGCGTGTCATTAGACTCCCCACCTCCTCAGATCGGGTGGAAGAAATGCGGAAGACAGGCCTGTTTTCGGTTGCGGTGGCCGCGCTGCTTTTTACAGGGTGCTCAACATTGCCGAAGGAAGCTGGGGTGGCGTCCGCAGGCTGCAGCATGCTGCCTCAGGGTCTTCGGTACATCGACGCGCGCGTACAGGTTGCACAGCTGATGCAGGATCGCGGGGGCTGCCATCTCCATGCGGTAGCAAAGAATGCCGCCGTGGCACATGCACAGAAGGTGCTGCTGGGCAGGCTGGCCGAGCGGCGCTGCGGCAATGTCATCGTCAGTGATTCCAGCGAGGGCGTTGCCGCACAGGACACGGATGCGACTGGCGTGACTATGCGGATCACCCTGCGCACGGCGTCTGGGAAACCCTGTGCTGGACTCACCGCCTTGGAGGAGAATGAGCAAATTGCGGCTTCAGCTGCTTACAAGCCATATAGCACTCACGCGCGGCCCCCGCGCTACCCGAGCGATGCGTATCGGGAAGGTCGTCAGGGGGAGGCGTCGGTGATCATTCTGGTCGCTGGGCAGGGTCAAACAATCGGCGCAGTGCTGGAGCGGTCAAGCGGGCACGACGATCTGGACGAGGCTGCGGTGACGGCGGCGCAGGACTGGAGGTTTGACGGACATGGCAAGCCTTCGGAAACTACCCTGATTCGTGTACCCGTGAACTTCGTACTTAATTAAGTATCGGCCGCCTGTCATTGATGTAGGTCCGTCAGGTCGCTTTCCACTCCCACCATGGGTAATGGTATTCGCGGTCGGTCGCTTTCCAGCGCTGGCCGCACTGCGTGCAGGCGACATGGTGGCATTCGCCCCAGCCGTCCTCGGCGTCCTGCAACGAGAGCAGCTGCATCTGGCCCTGTGCGATCAGCGTGCGCGGATTGAAGAACAGATACTTCGGCGTGAGCGCGCACAGGCAGCCGGCCTGCGCCTGCCAGTAACGCAGGCGCTGCAGCGCCGCCTGCAGATGCACCTGGTTGCGCAACAGTGCGCCGCCGAGTGTGACCCCGGCGCAGGCACGTTCAATACGGTTGGCGTGCGGGGCCAGCGCGTCCAGTACGGTGCGGTCGAACATCACCGCGACCCAGCTTGCCGAGGCATGGATGCGCGTGGCATCCCCGCTCAGCAGGTCCTGCAGCAAGGCATCCGCCGCGGACATCAGCGGGCTTTCCCGATGGGTGCGTAGTGGCCAGCAGTCAGCCGCAGCAGGTCGTCCGGCGCCAGTTCCACTTCCAGGCCACGCCGCCCGGCGCTGACATGCAGCATGGGCAGCACTTCGGCGCTGGCATCGAGGAAGGTGCGCAGGCGCTTCTTCTGCCCAAGTGGGCTGATGCCGCCGACCAGGTAGCCGGTCGCACGCTGCGCGGCGTCGGCGGCGGCCATTTCGCACTTCTTGCAACCGGCCGCTTCGGCCAGCGCCTTCAGGTCCAGCTGGCCGGCCACTGGCACGATTGCGACCAGCAGTTCGTGGGTTTCGGTGCTGGCCAGCAGGGTCTTGAACACCTGGGCGGGGTCCAGGCCGAGCTTGTCGACGGCTTCGCCGCCATAGGATTCGGCATGGGCGTCGTGCACATAGCTGCGCACGGTGTGGGCGATCTTCTCGCGCTTGAGCAGGTTGATGGCCGGTGTCATGGAGGCATCGTAGCGCGGGGCGGAGGCGTTGCCTTGACCGAGGCTATTGCGGGTGGATGCGGGGTGCATGGCTGCATGCAGACGCAGAACGGGCGCCCGAAGGCGCCCGTTCCGTGTGTTGCATGCACCGGGTGTGGGGGGC